>JBGOVF010000437.1:0-3059 GCA_041477975.1 Tepidiformaceae bacterium | reverse complement strand
TGGGGCGGGCGATCGCCTTCAAGGACCTGACCACCGACCCATCGCTGGCGAGGCTCGCCGATGGCACGTGGCTGATGGCGGCTTCGCAGGGCCAGAAGACTGCTCTCGCGCGGTCGAGCGACGGACTGAGCTTCGAAAGCTGCGCGACCGTCACGTACGGCGGCGTGCCCGAAATTAGCGCGCTGGCCGACGGGCGCGTGCGCCTTTACGTGTGCGCGGCGGGCATCGAAAGCTACGTCTCGACCGACAGGGGCACGACGTGGACACGGGAGGGGACGGTGGTGCGCGGCACGCCCCAGAAGCGGCTCGCCTGCGACCCGTCTGTTGTCAGTGGCGCGGGCCTGTTCGTCTACAAGTGGGCGGATTGAGTGACAGGCGCCCCTCGGAGCCTTACTTCGAACTCGCGTGCCGGGCGGCGAACTCGGCTGCTTCGAGCGTCTCGCGCCCGAGCGGTTGCAGTTCGATGCTCGTGGAGACGAGGCCGCTGGCGACGCGCTCGACGACGCCCCACTCCCAGATCGGCGTTTCATCGAGGCCCGTGCGATGGGCGAGCCAGCGCGAACGCTGGTGCGGTTCGCCTTCTATCAGCTCGAGCGGGTCTCCTCGCATGAGGACGCCGAGGTCGTACTCGGCTTCGGCGAGGAGGCCGTCGGGGTCGATGAGTTTGTAGCCGCCGTCCGCTTCGAGCGCGTTCAGCTGGTGGATGTCGCCGTGGACGAGCACCGCGCGCGCGTCATCGTGGGCGGCGATGCGGCGCTCGGCGCAGGCCAACGCGTACTCGACCGCCTGCTCCGAGCAGGGACGTCCCAGATCTTCCCACTTTGAAGTGATGAACTGGACGAGCCAGCGGCCCTTCTCCGCGCCGGTGGGGAGGCCGCAGCCGGGCGCCGGGCGCCAGAGGCGTTCGGCGGTGGAACAGAGGATCTCGTGGCGCCGCATGGCGGGCAGGCCACGTGCGTAAAGCGGCGCGCCCAGGCGTTCCAGGAGCATGGCGCTGCGGGCAACGTCGGCCTGCAGGAGACGGGCGCAGGCGCCGCCAGCGGCCAGGCGCAAGACGATGATTTCGTTCTTCGCGGAATCGTCGGCACGCGGGATGCGGAGTTTTAGGACCGCCGGGGACTGATCTTCGAGTCTGACCTCGGCGACGAAGGCTTCGGTGCCGTCGGAGTAGGCGCGGCCGACGGTCATTCCCCACTCGTGTTCGAGTTCCGCGACGAGCGATGGGAGCGCGGCGAGCCAGGCTTCAGCGCCGAGCACGATGGCGTTTCGGCGGACGGCATCGGGAACGCCGGCGGAAAGCATCAGCGGGCGCTCGCAGGTATCGGGGCGGCATGGCGCGTCAAGCACAGGTGCGATCTGGAACTGTCCATCCGAGGAGTCTACGGGCGGGTGTGCCAACGAGGGCTAGGAGATGCCGGGTAGTGCGGTGCAAGGTGCGCGGGCGATGCAGTGCCAGCACCCACCCGAAGAGCGCCAGCCCGTGTACGAAGGCACCGCCGTGGCCCGCACCGACCGCACGTTCTGCGGGCTCTGCGGCCACGTGATCTACATTTCCGATTCGCGATTTCCGATTCCCGATTCGGACGACGGCGCCTCGGGCACTCACATCGTGAAGTCGCCATCGCCGGCTTCACAGCATCGCGCGGAACCTGATGTGCGGGCGGGCGGCTTCGTCCTCCAGCAGCGGGCCGACCACGTCGATCGGCGGCTGTACCGCGCCGAGGATGGCTCGGCACGGCATTGGCGTGCGGAAACGAGGCGGCGGCTGCGGCCCCCAGACTTCGTAGGAGCGGACGTGTGAAAGCCCGTAGACGAGCCGGCCGATGCCGCTCCAGGCGATGGCCCCGCTGCACATCGGACATGGTTCGTGGCTGCTGTAGATCGTGCAGGTCACGAGGAATTCGCGCGGCCAACCCTGGCTCGCGCCGCGACAAAGGTTCGTTTCGGCGTGGCCTGTTGTGTCGCCTGTGGTAGCCCGGGTTTGGAGCGACTCGACGAGCACCGCGCCTTCCGCATTCGTGAGGATCGCGGCGAAAGGCTGGTCGCCGAGTTCGAGGGCGCGCTCAGCGAGTGCGAAGGTGCGGCGGAGGCGCTCCAGATCCCATTCGAGCACGGCGGGCGAAGTGTACACGGTGGGCACAGCTTCCGTTGTTCAGCTTTCGAGGAAGGCGTTCAACTCCCGCCCATCGACCGACGATTCGATGTAGCCGACGGTGCCATGGTCGGCAACCTCTCGGGCGGCGGCGAGGAAGCCGGTCATCGCCGCGCGGTAGAGCGACGTTGCCAGGCTGATGCGCTTGACGCCGGCGGCGGCGAGGTCGGACACCGGGAACGAACGCCCGGCGATACCCTCCATGAAGTTGAACGGCTTCGAGGTCGCGGCACACACCGCCCGGACGGAATCGAGGTCCGGCAGGCCCGGAGCCATGAGCACGTCTGCGCCCGCCGCCTCGAATGCCTTCAGCCGCCGGATAGTGTCGTCGAGGTCGGGTGTGCCGCGCACGAAGTTCTGCGCCCGCCCAATGAGCATGAACGGGTACGGCAGCTTCCGCGCGGCTTCGACTGCGGCTGCCACCCGCGCGACTGCGTGGCCGAATTCGTAGATGGGCTTCGCAGGGTCGCCGGTCGAGTCTTCAATTGAACCGCCAACGAGCCCTGCTGCTACGGCCAGCCGAATCGTCTCAGCGACAGTCCGTTCATCGTTGCCGAATCCCTGTTCGAGGTCCCCGGAGACCGGCAGGTCCGTGGCGCGCACGATTAGTGCAGCGTGGGCGAGGGCTTCATCGCGGGTGACGTGGCCGTCGCGACGGCCGAGTGCTGCCGCGCAGGCGCCGCTGGAAGTGGCGAGGGCCTTGAAGCCAAGGCTCGCTAGGGCGCGAGCCGAAGCGCCATCCCACGGGTTGGGGATCACAAAGTGGCCGGGCGATTCGTGGAGGGCGCGAAAGGCGTGAGCCTTTTCGAGCTGCGTGGCGGGCATGAGTGCTCCTGGCGGCGATCGCCGCGAAGGGCAGTCTTCGGAAAGGCGGCGCCAGCTACAAGATCCACGTTCCCGGAGAGTG
>JBGOVF010000222.1:0-4897 GCA_041477975.1 Tepidiformaceae bacterium | reverse complement strand
ACGCCGCCAGCGCTATCGCAAGGGCGCACAGTCCGCGGGCGATCGTGCTGCGTGGGGTAGGTGGCAAGCTGTCTCCATGCCGCCCGCAGACACAATAACCGGCGTGCGGCCGAGCGCCAGCGGTGCGGGCGGCGCTCGCTTGTCCCGCCGCCTGCACGTCGGCCCACCGGCGCTAACGCCAGATTCGGAATAGCCTACTTTGCGCCCGGCTCCGCGCGCTTGATGTAGAAGGTCATGCTCTGCATCGCCAGAACGGGGTCGATGTGCCGGATCGCCACGTCTCGGGGCACATGGGCTGTGATAGGTGCGTAGTTGAGGATGGCGCGAATGCCGGCTTCAACCAGCAGATCGACCACACGCTGCGCCTCGGCTGCCGGGACGGCAACGATGCCGATATCCACGCGTGTGCTCCGCAGGAACTCGCCGAGGCGATCGGTGTCGTGAATTTCAACCCCGCCGACCTTGCTGCCCACAAGGCGCGGGTTCGAATCGAATGCAGCCACGATTTCGAAGCCCTGCGGGCCGAAACCGCCGTATTCAGCAATGGCCTGGCCGAGCCGGCCCACGCCGATGAGCGCAAGCCGCCACTGCCGGTCGATCCCCAGGATCTCCTGGAGTTTCGCGAGCAGGCCGCGGACGTTGTAGCCGCGGCCCTGCTTTCCGAACCGCCCGAAATAGCTCAGATCCTTCCGGATTTGGGCGGGCGTGACGTCGAGAACTTCGCCGAGCGCCTGCGAACTGACGACCGTTTCGCCGGCCGCTGCGAGTTCCGCGAGGGCGCGGGCGTATACGGGAAGACGGTTAATGACAACTTCTGGGATTTCAAGCGTCATGGCGGTGGGCCGGTTGTGAAATCCGTAACTTTCGCTGGAATATAGGCCCGCAGGTTCACCCGGTCAATTCGGTCCGCCTATCAAAGGCGTGCCTCGGGGTCAATCGCAGATTCAGCCCGGGTGGCCGAAAGCGCCGCCGAAACAAACCTGTCATCGAGAGGATCGACGGTCCGGGGGTCGAGCAGCACCCGATCGTCTTCGATGCGGCCTACGATGGGCGGCGAGCCAAGACGAAGGAGCCTGGAAAGGACATGGGGGTGTGGGCTGGCGATGGCCGCGCACCACGTTGGCACCCCTTGCCCGGGGAGCGCGCCGCCACCGACCATCGTCTCCGACGGCAGCACGGTGGCTGTAGGCCCCGCGGCGCGCGCCCAGCGGAGCGCACGTCGACGAAGTCCCTCGCGCTCCGCCGACAGCATTCGCCAGATCGGGATCTCGTTCGCTTCAGTGCCGTTCGTGTACGCGAGGAGCGTGGCGTTGAGGGCGGCGATGGTCAGCTTGTCGACGCGTAAGGCACGGGCGAGCGGGTGCCGCCGCAGCTCACCAACCAGGTCTGCGCGGCCGGCGATGACCCCGCATTGGGGGCCGCCCAGCAGTTTGTCGCCGCTGAAGAGGGCGAGATCTACGCCTGCGGCGATGCTTTCCTGGACCGTCGGCTCGTGGACAAGCCCGAACCGTTCGGTGGCGACAAGGCAGCCGCTCCCGAGGTCATCCAACAGCAGCACTTCGCGTTCATGGGCCGCCTGGGCGAGCTCCCGGAGCGAAGGCGTGGCGGTGAACCCCACGACCTGGAAGTTAGACGCATGGACGCGCAGCACAGCCGCGGTTGCCTCGCCTATGGCCTGTACGTAGTCTGCGACGTACGTGCGGTTAGTGGTCCCCACCTCCACCAGCCTGGCGCCGCTCTGGCGGAGCACATCGGGGATACGGAAGCCGCCGCCGATTTCCACGGCCTGGCCGCGCGAGACGATGACTTCGCGGCCAGCGGCGAGCACGGCGAGCACCATGAGGAGCGCCGCGGCGTTGTTGTTGACGGCCAGTCCGTCTTCTGCGCCGGTCGCGCGACGAATGAGCTCGCGGACGTGTTCGTGGCGGCTGCCGCGCTCGCCGGAATCGAGATCGAACTCCAGGTTGCTGTAAGCATCCGCGACTTCGGCCATGGCGCGGCGCGCCCCCAGGGAGAGCGGCGCCCGGCCGAGGTTCGTTTGAAGAATGACGCCGCTCGCGTTGATGACGCGGCGGAGCGAAGGCTCTTCGAGCCTGGACAGGGCCGCGCCTGCCCGGACCGCGAGCTCGGCCGGTGACACGGCCACCGCACCCCCGGCGACCGCGGACCGCGCTTCAGCAAGGACCGAACGGACGATGTCGGGGGCCGCGCGATGAAGCTGGGCCCCGTTCTCGCTGGTCAGCACCTGGAGGATCGCTTCGACCGATGGAAGCTGGCGCCGCGGATCTGCCACGCGACCAGTCTACGACGCGTTCGATGGCGCAGTCGTATTCACGCGAACGGGCGGCGGTATCGAATGATCCACAGGCCGCGCGCCCGGTATTGGTTGACCACGCTGAACTTACCGTTGACGATGAAAACACCCCCCTCCGGAGATTGCTGTGAACCTGCGTATCCCTGGTCCGACGCCCTGCCCGGAGGAGGTGCTGCAAGCCGGTGCGCTGCAGATGATGAACCACCGCGGGCCCGAATTCGCCCAGGTGCTGCGCCGCGTCACGGACGGACTGAACTGGGTCTTCGGCAGTTCTTCCGACGTGCTTTCGTTCACGACCTCCGGAACCGGCGGCCTTGAGGTGGCCGTCGTCAACACGTTGAGCCCCGGCGACCACGTCCTTGCCGTGTCGATTGGGTCGTTTGGGGATCGGTTCAAGAGCATAGCCAGCGCCTACGGTGCGAAGGTCACGAGCTACGCGGTCGAGTGGGGGGAGACGGCCGATCCCACGGTCATCGGGAAGATGCTGGATGATGACCCGTCGCTGAAGGCCGTTCTCGTGACGCACAACGAGACATCCACCGGGACCACGAACCCGCTCGAAGCGATCGCGCGCGCGATTCGAGCGCGAGACCGGCTCATCCTTGTTGACGCTGTGAGCAGCATGAGCTCGATCCCGTGTCCTGTGGAGCGCTGGGACCTGGATGTGGTGGTGAGCGGGTCGCAGAAGGGCTGGATGGTCGCGCCGGGCCTCGCTTTCGTCTACATGAGCGAGCGGGCCTGGGCCGCAAACGCCGAGGCGAAGATGCCGCGTTACTACTTCGATGCCGGCCGCGCCCGCGATTCTTTGGCGAAGCTTCAGAACCCGTGGACACCGGCAATGGCCGTGTATTACCAGATGGACAAGGCGTTCGAACTGCTGCGCGCGGAAGGGCTCGAGGGAATCTTCACGCGGCACGAAGCGATCGCGAAGTACACCCGCGACCGGGTCAAGGCGTTCGGTCTTAAACTCGTGCCGGTGGATGAGAAGTACGCATCGAACACCGTGACGGCGGTCTGGTGGCCCGCAGGTGTGGACGCCAAGACGCTCAGCCGGCGAGCGCGCGAAGAATTCGGCGTCGTGCTCGGCGGCGGCCAGGGCAAACTGGACGGCAAGATCTTCCGCGTCGGCCACCTCGGCTTCGTAAGCAAGCGCGACATCGAGGAATGCCTGGACGTTGTCGAACGGCTACTCGTGGAGTCCAGGGCCGCGGTCTAGAGACGAGGGGGCGGCCATGCAGTTTGCATGAAGCCGGGCCACATGCATAATGCATCGACATGGACGCCACCGCATTCGTAGTGAGACGCAACGCGCTGGGGCTGTCCCAGGCGGGCATGGCCATCGCACTCGGGGTGGACCAGGCGACGATCAGCCGCTGGGAAGCCGGCAAGGTCCGGATCCCCGCCGCGATCGAACTGGCGCTTGCCACCTTGAAGGAGAACCCCCAACCCATGACTGCCGAAGCACGCCCGCGCGTCCTCATCGCCGACCCCGTGGCGCCCGAAGGTATCGAGATGCTTCGGACCGTGGCCGATGTCGATGTTCGTACGGGTCTCGCCCAGGATGAGCTGATCGCGATAATGCCCCAGTACCGCGTTCTCGTTGTGCGCAGCGAGACGAAGGTCACGCGGGCAGTTATTGAGGCGGCGACGAACCTTGAGGTGATCGGGCGCGCCGGAGTGGGCGTCGACAACATCGACCTCGCGGCCGCAACCGAACGGGGCGTGGTCGTCGTGAATGCGCCGCAGGGGAACACGATCGCCGCCACGGAGCAAACGATCGCGCTGCTCCTCGCGCTTGCCCGCCATCTGCCCCAGGCCAATGCTTCGATGCGCGAGGGGAAATGGGAGCGAAAGCAGTACGTCGGCACCGAAGTACGCGGGAAAACGCTCGGGATCGTTGGCCTCGGCAAGATCGGCGTCGAGGTCGCCCGCCGGGCGCTTGGACTGGAAATGCAGGTCGTTGGCTTCGACCCGTTCGTGCCCGATGAGCGCGCCCGCGCGCTCGGCGTGGCGCCGGCCGATTTCGAAACGTTGATCCGGATCTCGGACTTCATCACCGTCCACGTCCCGCTAACGCCGGGCAACACGGGCATGATCGGCACAGAGCAGTTCGCGCAGATGAAAGACGGGGTTCGGCTCATCAACGTCGCCCGTGGCGGCATTATCGACGAGGCCGCATTGGCCGCGGCCGTAAAGTCGGGCAAGGTCGCTGGGGCCGCGATGGACGTCTTCACCGAGGAACCACCGAAGCCGGACAACCCGCTCCTGGGCGACCCGCGGATCATCGTCACTCCCCACCTGGGCGCCTCGACGACCGAGGCCCAAGAACGCGTGGCGCTCGATGTCGCTGAGCAGATCGTCGACATCCTCGCCGGGAAACCGGCCCGCTACGCGGTCAACGCCCCCATGCTTGCGCCCGAGACGCTGAAAATCGTCGGGCCCTACATGGCCGTCGCCGAAGCCGCCGGGAGCATCGCTACCCAGCTCGTGACCGGGAAGCTCACCTCCATCGAGATCGAGTACTACGGCGAGATCGCCGAGCACGATGTCACCCCGCTCCGCGCGGCGGTCATTCGGGGGCTT
>JBGOVF010000322.1:0-3745 GCA_041477975.1 Tepidiformaceae bacterium | reverse complement strand
CTTCCTCGGCGATGCGCGCGTGTTCGGGTGTGACGACATCCATGATGACGCCGCCCTTGAGCATCTGGGCGAGCCCAACCTTGACGGCCCACGTGCCGGTCTGTGCCATGACGACTCTCCTCGGTGGCGCCTATGGGCGCCGTTTCGGTTGCGATTTGGTCTCGATGATACCGGCGTTTCCGCCTGATTGATAGAACCACCTGTGCCCGGCGAGCGGCGCCGCGGGGGGTGCCAGCTTCGCTAATGGCGTCTATCGGTGCTTGACGCCGAAACGATACGAAAACGTAAGGATCATCCACTTTTTACGCCGCGGACAGGCGGCGTTCACATTGCCGCGCGAGCATGCAGGAAGTCCGGGCACCAAAGGAGAACACCCCGATGCTCGAAGAACTGATCGCGCGAACGGTCTGGGCGGAACGCGAAACCGCCCTCCAGGCCGCGATGATCCGATACGAACTACTCCACGGCGTCGGGCGGCTCCCCGCAGCTACTCGCCCGCAAGTCGCCCGGGAGCGAGGCCGCCGCGGCTGGTGGGCACGGCTGACGTTCGCGCGCGAGTAATCCACCGCAACCGCGATTCCAGGTTCGCCCGAACGGAGAACACCCAAAGTTCGAAGAACTGATAGCAGCGGCGGTGTGGGCCGAACGAACAACGCCGTCTTCGGGATCACTCCGGCCTGGGTGGGAGCTGGCCCGAGGCTCGAAGGGCATCGTCAGAAGGGATGTCCATTGGAAGACCGCGCCGGAGGAAGCCACCGGGGACCGGGCTGTGGATATCCGCCATCCCGAGCGCGGACGGTCCCTTCTGCCATCCGGCTCCACTCGTCTCGATCACTGTCTCGGCGCCGGTTTCGTGCGCACGAGAAAGCTTCTCCGCGAGCGACATCGCCTCGTCGAAGTGTTGCGGGCTGGCGCCCTTCATCGCCAACTGGTCGCTCAACTGCGTGACTTCAGCCCGATGCTGCAACCGGGCCGGGCTGTCCATCAGCCGCTGCATCACGCGGTCGTAGCGGTCACCCGTGGTGATTATGTCCCCGCTTTCGGCGTCGCGGATGTAGACGGCGTCGATGTCACCGATGAAGGGCTTGCGGGTCTTCGCGTCGTAAATCACGCCGGTCTTCGGGTCCCACGTGACCTTGCCGTCGGCCACCAGCTTGTCCACGTCGGGCTTGAGCTTCTCGTAGTCGGAGAGGCGCGACTGGTAGCGATCCCAGACGGGGCCGGAACGTACACCGGGGTCGTTCGGCTTGAAGAGCGACACCTTTCCGCGGTCTTCAAGGCCCGCTCCCAGGGCGGTATCGATGTCGTTTGTCGTCTTCGCTTTGATGTCGACCCACTTCGGCTCGCCGTCGAGATGAGGTGAGTAGACGTTCGTTGTGCGCGTTCCGACGAGCACTTTCTCGTCTCCCGCGATGTCGCGGATCGCCTCCCCCTGCTCACGCGTATACCCGGCCTCGGGCAGGCGCTCAGGGGGAATCTTTGTGCCGTCGGGGGCTTGCTTCAGCCAGGTGTTGTCGCCGGGGCGACCCACGGCGGGGGCCGCCGGCGGCTCCACAGGAGTGACAGGCTCCTTGATGCCCGCAGCCTTTGGTTCGCCATCGAGACGGGGCGCGTCGGGGTCCGTCGTGCGTGAGCCGATGGCCGCATCCTCGCCTTCCGCAATCTTGCCCGCCGCTTCGGCGGGCGGCGGAGCCGGCTCGCCCTGGTCCCGGAGTGTGCCGCCGCCTGCGCCCTCGTCGGCGTTGCGCAGGCCCGCTTCCGCGCCCTCCTCGCCGGCGCGGACGCCAGTCTCGGCCGCCTCCTCGCCCGCGCGCATGCCGCTCTTTAGCACGTCGTCTGCACTTCCCATTGCCGCGCCGAGCGCGGCCTTCCCGCCTTCCTCGATCACGCGCGGCAACACGACGTTCGTCGCGACCTCGATTGCGGTTGCCGTGCCGAGCTCGGTGACGGCGGCCATCGTTGACGTGTCGCCGGGCGTGTCGGCCGCTGCCCGCACTCGCTCGAACCAGTCCCACGCGGTCATCGGGACTTCGCTCCAGCCTCCGCTCGCGACCGCCGCCGCGATGCGCGCAGCGGTACCCGGCCGGCGGATGGCCCAGCCTATTTCGGGGTGGCCCATCCAATCGGCGATTGTCGCCGCGTCTTGCTGACTCCCCTCGAGGAAGGCACTGGCATCGGACTGGGTCCAAAGCTTGCCCGATGCCATCGCTTCGCCGAGGCCTTCGCGCCGGTGAATGATGTTACGAAGCGCGTCGAGGTCTGCTGCCGTGAGCGTCCCGTCCGCCCTCCGCCGATCGATCGCGGCGACAATGTCGCCCCAACCCCTGTCCTCCGCGATTTTGCGGATGTTCATGGCGCTTACGTCGATGGTGTCGGGCGTATTCGGTTGCGGCGGACGCGGGCGGGCAGCCGCGGCCTCTGCTGTCTCCGGCTCGGGCGCCTTCGGCCGCTCCGTGAGGCTCGTGCCCGCGGTTTGGGCCGTGGCCGCCACCGCGACAAGGCCCACCGCGGCGAGGCCCACCAGCCCGACTCCCGCCGCTTCACCGGCGGTGATGTCGCCGGGCACTTCGATCGGCGGCGGCAGGAGCGTCTCCGTGGGTTCGCCCGAACCCGACGAGGGTGACGCTCCCGCCTGCGGCGGGGCCGCGGCGCCGGCGCCGGCCCCGGAGGATGGTTTGTCCTCTGCCACTCTGGCCGTGAAGGGCAGCGAAGGCGTGCCTTGCTGCGTACTCGTGAGCTGGCCCGTGATCGTCGTCCCATCGAACGTCGCGCTCCACGGCTGCGGCTTCGACGGCGCCTGGGGTTTCGTGATGTCATTCGCGCTGACCGGGCAAGAGCGGAGGTTCGAGAACAGTTGCTGGGCGGTATACGTCCCCTTCAGGCTGCCGGCTGCTTTGTCGTAGGCGCCATCGAGCTTGAACGTGAAGGTCCAATCGCCCCGGCAGTTTTCGAGCTCGGGAGGGAGTTTCGCCGCCGCTCCGGAGGAGGAGCCGCCGCCAGCCGTCCCCAATGAGGCAGCGCCCGCGATAGCGCCGCCGACGGCCTCTCCGACCGCCGACCCGAGGTCCTGGACACTGGCGATCAGGATTCCAACGTAAAATCCTTCCATCACGAACTGCCCGTCGCCCGTGACGGCGCCTCCCGCATCCGTGAACTGGAGTGCCAATTGCGAGCTGGTCGATTGCACGAGCAAACCAGCGGGCAGGCCTTTCTGGAGTTCCTGCAGGTAGGCTAGCCCGGAGAAGGCGCCGGTGGGCTTTAGCACCTTTGGCGCCGGCGTGGGGGTTGGCGCCTGGGCCGCGGCTTCCTCTCCCGCCCCAAGGGTCAGTGCTGCCACGAGGGTCCCGCCGACGATCAAACTCGCGGCCAGCGAAAGCGCGTTCACGACCCGCATCCGCCCGACGATCAGGCCGAACGACGACGCCGCCCCGAAGTAGGCAAGGGCCTGGCCAGCCTCCAGCACGCCCGTGCGGTTGGCGACCCCTGCGCCCTGGGCGACGATGATGCCGGCGCCCCAGGCCCCCACCGCGAGCGCGCTGCGCCGGGCGAGCAGCCGCTCGCCGGTCCGTTCGACTGCCAGGTTCGAGCCCTGGAAGAGACCCACGCCGATCCCCACGGCTAGCGCAAGCACGGCGAATCCCGGAGGCGTGTGAGCGCCGGTAACAGCCGCCATCGCCGGGATGGCCGCGACGGACACGGCGAGCATGCCCAATTCCAGCCGCAGGCGGACCCGTGCCGGGCGCCG
>JBGOVF010000339.1:0-3664 GCA_041477975.1 Tepidiformaceae bacterium | reverse complement strand
GGGGTCCATCTTGAAGTACTTCTTGCAGACCGTTTCGAACGTGGGGATCAACGGCGGCACGTCGCAGCCGACGATACAGGCGTCGATATCGCTGGCACGGATGCCGCCGGTGCCGAGCAGGCTCAGGAGGAGCACGCCGTACTCGTCCGGGAGCTTCTCCCGTTCGACCCCGATGCGCCAGGTGAATTTGAGTAGTTCGCCGTCGAACAGCCCGATGTGGATGGATGTGTTCCCGATATCCAGGGCGAGGAGCATGGCGGTACCAACCCGGCTTTGGGGCCGTGAACGGTCCCCGTGCCGCTGCGTAGGGTACACCGCATGGCAAGGGTAGCGGCAAGGGGGTCCGGCGAAGGGTGCGCCACGGAGGAATCGACGGGCCGCCCGCGGTGGGTGAAACTAACGGCGTGCCGGTAACGGAAGAGACCTACGAACGGGTAGCACTCGAGGACTTTGGCGGACAATGGGAGCTGTTGCGCGGGCGCCTGCGCAGCAAGCCCGGCATGACGGTCGAACACAACGATGCCGTCACCATGCTGGCGTTCTTCCTCCAGCGGCAGATCCCGATCGACGACGTGACCGTCGGGACGAACTCGGCCAGGACGCGCACCCCGAAGGGGGACTACCTCGTTCCCGATCTGGTGGCCCTGCCGAGGGCTATGAGCGTCCGCTTGAAAGGCAGTGAGCGGCTGGAAACGTACGGCGAACCGTTGCCGTTGGTGGTGGAAGTGTGGTCGCCGACCACCGAGGACTACAACGTCACGGAGAAGTTCGCGTACTACCGCACGCGAGGCGATGCCGAAATCTGGCTCATCCATCCGTACGAACGGACGCTCGTCGCCTGGGTGCGGCAACCAGACGGCTCGTACAGCGAAACGCGGTATGCCGGTGGCGAGGTGCGGCCAGCAGCGCTTCCGGGTGTTGTGATTCAGTTGGAATCGCTGTTCCGGTGATGAAAGAGGCCCGCCGAAGCAGGCCGCCTTCGTCGCCGATCAGCCGCTGCGCTTGAGCTTGCCGGTGCGCTTGGCGTAACGCTCGCCGGCGCTGAAGACCATGACCCCGAGCGGGATCATGACGAGGCCGCTGGCGATGAGTCCAAGCATGGTCGGCCAGAGCTGGCTGAAGCCCTCGCCATCGATGAGCGCGCTGCGGATGCCGCCGATGACGTAGGTCGCGGGGCTGAAGATGCTGATGGTGGCGAGCGGTTCGGGCATCTTGCTTGCCGTGATGTAGACGCCGGATATGAGGACGAGCGCCGCCTGGATCACGTGCGTCATCTCGACCCCGCGTTCCGGATAAAGGAGCGGGAGGACCGCGCCCATGATGCCTATTCCCACCAGGCTGAGGCTGCCCGCCATGAGGATCGCGGTCGCGGACACGTAGTTGGCGTTGCCCATATCCAGGTGGAAGACGAGCACCACGATGACGAGGACCACGGCGGTGTGCAGCAATCCGTAGACAAGCGAAAAGACTGCCGTGCCCACCATGTGCGTTCCCCGCCGGACGGGAGCCATGAAGGTGTATTCGATCGTGCCTTCCCAGCGCTCCCAGCTGATCATTTCGCTGACGGTCTGGAAGACCACCGCCAGGTAGTGCCAGACCAGTGCGCCGATGGCGAGGAAGAGCACGAGCTTGTCGATCTGGACGTCGTTGAAGCCGCCCCCCTGGCTCACGCCGGCGGCGTCGTTCGCGCCCCTGGCGATCAGCACCACGGCGAGGCTGTTGGCGATGGTGTAGAGCATCCACACCAGCTCCCAGCCCCAGTAGCGCTTGACCAGGTTGATGTTCCGTTCGACGAAGGCGTAGCTGGCTTTTAGTTCGTAGTACGCAAGGCTCATTTGGTTTCGGCCTCCTTGTCGGCGTCTTCGAGCTTCTTGCCGGTCAGCCGGAGGAAAACGTCCTCCAGCGACGGCAGCGGTTCGGCGGGTGTGCGCACCATCTCCTTGAGGGCCACCGGTGTACCGAGCGCGACGATGCGGCCCTTGTCCACGATCGCGATGCGGTCGCAGAGTTCGTCGGCTTCCTGCATGTCGTGGGTGGTGAGGACGACGGTGGCGTCGTGGGTGTCGCGTATTTCGAGGACGGCCGCCTGCACTTCGCGTTTGGAGTGCGGGTCCAGGCCGGTGGTGGGTTCATCGAGAAGGAGCAGGACGGGCGCCGTGAGAAAGGCGCGGGCGATGGCCACCTTCTGCTGCATCCCGCGCGACATGTCTTCCATCGGCGAGTGGATCGATTCCTTCTCCACACCGAGGCGCCCGAGGATTTCCGTGGCCCGGCGACGGGCGTAATCGGGGTTCACCGAGTAAAGCCGCGCGCCGTACATGAGGTTCTCCATCGGCGAGAGCTTCTTGAAGAACGAGGCTTCGACCGAGACGCGGTTGATCAGCCGCTTGACCCTGAACTCGTCCTTCTCGACGTCGAGTCCGAAGATGGTTACGTGCCCGGTATCGGGCATTAAGAGTGTCGACATCAACCGGATGAGGGTGCTCTTTCCCGTGCCATTCGGGCCGAGCACGCCGAAGATTTCGCCGCGGTCGACGACGAACGAGACGTGGTCGACGGCCACGGTGCGCTTGCGCTCCTGGGTTTTGCCGCGGAGCCGCCCGATGAGTCCCGGCCCTTGCCGGAAGACCTTGGTCACGTCATCGACAACGAGGGCGCGAGCGGTGCGGTCGACAGCTACCGTCACGCCCTGGAAATGAGCCGGTTCGATCGCTGCTGCAGTCACTGGTTCCTCCTGGGGGGGCGGTTTCCGCAACTGCGAAAAGCGCCGGGGTGGCCCTCGGCGCTTTGCTCTGCCGGGAACCGGCGGGAAACAAAAAACCGTGGGCGTTTGTGCGTGCCCACGGTTGCGACTCTGCTTATGTTAAGTCGCTATCCGATGGGCCCCCTCTGGATCAGCCCGAGAGGTGTCGTGACGTGCGTGCGGAGGCGCGTCTGGAACATGGGCTGCAGGGTCATCGCTGTTGCCATGGTTGGGCGCACCTCCTTTCAGAATTCACGGGGACTATAGCTTCTAACGCCGGCGGCCGGCAATTGGTTAACGCGCCGCCCTCACCCCCTCGACCCCCTCTCCCGACTGCGCGGGCGAGGGGGAGCCTGGAGGCGCGCCGCTTGGCGCTAGTCGGCGGCGGCGGCCGGGGCTTTCAGGCCCGCCTTGTTCCGCAGGTAAGCCCAGACGGCATCGGAGAAGTCGTGCGCGCCTTCGTGCGCGTCATGTGCCGCGGCGCCGGCCTTGGCCTTGTCCGGGTTGTCGCCATTCAAGGAGTTGGCCATCGTGCCAAGAAGCGCGGCCATGCTCTCCGCCTTCTTCTTGAGGTCGTCGTTGGGCCACTTCGTGACGAGCAGTACGGTCTGCATCTTCAGCGCAGTGGCCTGGGCGGTGACGGGGATGGCGCCGCTTGCGATCGAGGTATCGATGGCGTGGAGCCCCGCGCCATCGAGCGCCTGGACGGCGGCCACAAGGCCGGCCGTTTGGCCGGAATTGTCATCGCTGCCGCAGCCCGCGAACGCGAGGACAAGCGCCGCAATTACGGCGCCCGCCGCGGCCAGCCAGAGGCGGCGCCGCGAGAGTGAGTTCATGGGAACGTGTCCTTTCGTGGGGCGCGAGCGCCCCATGCAGCGGGCTGGGCCAGGCGGCCCGAGCCCCGACGTTCAGGACAGCGCG
>JBGOVF010000324.1:0-3731 GCA_041477975.1 Tepidiformaceae bacterium | reverse complement strand
TCGGTGTACCAGTACGGCACCTGCCAGAGCGCATCGTCGTCTACGCCCTTCCGCAGGCGGGCCTTGTCTTCCTCGCGGTAGCGCGCCTTGTACATCTCGGGGTTGGCGCAGACGACGATCTGAACCGGCGCCTGGTGCCCGAACGGCTGCATGCCGAGCCCGCGCATGCGGCCGGCCGCCGCCTGGCCTCCGGCGAGCGCATCCCTGGTTTCGGCGTCGGTGACCACAACCAGCTCCACGCCCTGGCTAAAGCCCGCGCTCGGTCCGCGCTGGGCTGTGCGGATGATTCGCGCCAACGCCTCGGGCGCAACCGGTTCGTCCGTAAAGGAGCGGACCATCCGCCGCTTCCGCACAACATCTTCGAAATCCACGGCCCGGAGTATATGTCAGTAGCGCACTCCCCCGGATATCTCGAGCGTCACGCGTGAAACCGCAACCACCCGCTATCCTGCGGGTTTGGGCCGCTCGACCAGCGCACGCTCCGTCACTGGCAGCGTGAGGTGCACCGACGCCGGTGACAGGCAGTCGGTCGCGGAGCAGGCCTGGTACGACACGGTGAGCTCAACATTGAGCGTGCCCGCATCGACCACCATGAACGTAAGCGGCAGCTCGACACGCACGGACTGTTCGTAAACGGCGAACTCCTCGTCGAGGCCGGGAAGCTGGAACGGGGCGGGAGATGGGAATACCGACGCGCCCACGACGACTCGCTCGATCGGCGCGACTGCCACCTCGAGCGGGTAGTAACCGTCCGGGATCGGCCGGCCGTAGACGTGCAGTCCGGGGGCGATCTCCAGCTCGACTGTCAACCAGAGCCGCTGCCCCCAGGCGTAGGCGTCTTTGTCGAACCACGCCCGCACCGTTACTCCGTCGCCCGCCAGCTCCACGGACGCGCCACGCCTGTCGCCCTTGATGCCCGCGAGATGTTCGAGCACGCCCACCCCACTGTCGCGCTCGCGATAGCTCGGGTAGAAGTGCTTGCCGCGGACCGTGCCGTCGGCGTCCAGGACGAACGTGCCAGGGTGCGGGATGCCAAAAACGGGCGCCGCGGCATCTTCGTTGAGGATGCCGAGTTTGCGAATGACCTTGCTGCCTTCATCGGAGAGCAGCGGATAAGTGATGCCGTACTTCTCCGCGAAGCCTTTCAGCACCTCAAGGCTGTCGTAGCTCACTGCGTAGAGCGCGTACCCGGCCCGCGACAGTTGCTCCGTCACCCCTTGCAGCTCGACGAGCTGCGTCTTGCAGAACGGTCACCAGCGGGCACTGCGGTGGAAGACGACCAGCGCCGGCCGTCCGGCCCGGTCCGAATGCAGGCGCACGGGCGTCCCGTCCTGGCCCGGCAACGAAACGTCAGGAAACCGCTCTCCGATCGGAGGGCCAAGTTCGTCGAACCGTACTTCAACCATCCGGCTGCTCCATGCGGGGCTCGCGCCCCGGATGGGCATCATCGTGGCCCGGCCGGGCGCTGGCAACCTGCGCCCGGCCGAGAAGGAGTTCCACTACCGCCGGCGAAGCACCGCCCGGCGGGTACCCTACACCGCGAGCACGGTCGTCAACGCGACGATCGCGCCGAGTTCGAGCCATGCCTGCTCAGCCCGGCCAGCCTGCCCGCCCACGGTGTTGCCGGTGTTCGGCGCCGCTGGCGCTGCCGCATAGGCCTTCAGTGCTGGCTCGGCTTTCGCGGCCGGATAGCCGAGGACGCGGCCGAACGCGATGCCGTTGAGCTCTATCGCCTTCGCCGCCGCGATATCGGCGGTGACGCCCGGCACGTAGCTGCCGCAAACCTCTTTGCCGATGCGCGAGGCATCAGCAGCGCCGGGGCGGAGCAGGGCATCCAGCACGATGGCGTACACGGTGCCATCGGCCGGAACACTGATATGCACCAGCGTGCTCGTAGGGCAAAGGCTCTGCACCGAGATGTTCGAAACGTTCACTCCGGGGCTGGCCGTAATCGGCGACATCGCCGCGGGAGGAATGACCGTGCCATCGGTGGTGGAGTAGATGACGGTGTAGTCCACGGGCCCGAACGCCTGGGGGCCGGTGTCGAGCGCCTTCAAGAGCTTCGAACCCGGCGACATTTGCAAGATGCTGGGCCCGCACCCGGCGGGCAGCCCACAAAGCTGCGCCGCGGTATCGGCGCCGTGCGATGCCGGCGCTACCCCAACGTAGTCGGAGACGAGTTGGCGCAGTTCGGGCCAGTACTTCAGTGCCCAGCGTGGCTCGAGGCCGCCCTGGCTGTAGCCCACGACCGCGACCTTGTCGCCACTGTCCTTCGCCATCTTCTTGATCGCGAACACCACGTATTCAGAGGCGACCTGGATATCGCCCATGCCCGCTCCGGGCAGATCGACTGTGCACGTGGTGAATCCCGCCGCCTTCAGCGCGGGGCCGTAGCTCCAGTCCCAGTTCTCCCCTCCGTTGAGGCCCGTGCCCGGGACCAGTAGCACCGGATTGCGCGCCAGGTTCGCCAGCGAATCCGGGCAATGCAGCGCCGCGGCGAGCGTCGCTTCGGGCGTTTCCAGTGCCGGCCCCGAAGGCGCCGACTGCGCATCGGCGGATGCGAAGAGCGTGACCGCGCCAACGAGCGCGACGAATGCGGCAACGATGCCGGGGACGAATCGCAACATACAGGCCTCCCTCAAGTTGCTGACCTCGCCCCGGCATGGCCTGCATGGAGGGCGTGGAGACAGCGCGGGGAGTCTAAGCTCCGCCTTTACCTTCTGCAAATGGCCGAGGTTGGGCCTCGTTCCAACCGGCTTTTAGAATCCCTGCGCCAGCCACGCCGCTTGAGGTCGGCCGCCGCCCAGAAGCCTACGGCCGCACCTCGTAGTACGCGTTGAACGGGTGCGTCAGCCCTTCCACGCGCTTGAACTGCGAGAATCCCGCGTCGGTTACGAGCTTCTTCATCGCCGGCTCTGGCAGCCCGAACGCACCGAGCTTCAACCCGTCGGGAGTCGATGCCGACGATTGCAGGCAAATCGCTGTCGAGCCCCCGTAGATGAATCCTGCCATCGGATTCTTCAGGTTCTCTTCGGCGGTCGCGGCCCCGTCCACGTCGACGATGAACCAGACCCCGTCGGGCTTGATCGCCTTACGGATGGCCGCCGTGTACAGGTCGGGGCGTGCCATGTCATGCAGGCAATCCAACGTCATCACGAAGTCGAACGTCGGGGTCGTTGGCAGCGGCTCTTCGTCCGGATTGTGGAAGGTGACGTTGCTGATGCCCGCCGCGGCTTTGTTCTCCGCCGCGACCTTGAGCGCATGCTTCGAGTTGTCGTAGCCGTGTACGTCCGCTGCCGGGAACGCCTTCGCGACCGCGATTGGTCCCGCGCCGCCTCCGCATCCGACGTCTGCCACCTTCCCTCCGCGCTCAAGCCGCTCAACCACTCCCGCCAACCTGGGCAGGGCCTCGCTAACCAGGGAAGTCCGGTTCCAGGCCCCGAAGACGGCGTCCATCATGCGCGCCCCGTTCTCACCGTGCGCGTCATAGGTGTTCCCCAACCCGGTCCTGAAGCCGCGCTCGGCGCTTGCAAGCATGCCCACCACCGATGGGAGATGGGCGAAGATCGCGATTTGCGAGGCCGGATTGTTCTCGTCGGCGAACACCAACGCGGCTTCCGGCGCGAGCTCGAACGTGCCCGCTCCGCGACTCTCGATGACGCCCGATGCTGCCTGCTGCATGAGCCACTCTCGCAAGAACCGTTCGCTCATGCCGGTATTGTTGGCGAGGC
>JBGOVF010000258.1:0-4336 GCA_041477975.1 Tepidiformaceae bacterium | reverse complement strand
CTATGCGTACGATGATGCGGGCAGGATGACGACGGCGACACTTCCTTCCGGCACCGGGATCGTGAGTACGTACGGCTACGACAACGCGAACCGCTTGACGGGCATCACGCACGTTAAGGGCGGGAGCACGACCGTGGCCTCGGTCAGCTACACGCTGGACGATGTGGGCAACCGCACGCAGCGGGTGGACCAGGCAGGCACGCACAGCTACTCGTACGACGACCTCTACCGGTTGACGAGCGTGACCTACCCCGGGCCGGCGACGACGAGCTACGCCTTCGACGCCTTCGGCAACCGCACCTCGATGACCGTCGGCGCGGCGACGACGAGTTACAGCTACGACGACGCCGACCGGCTGACGGCCGTGACGCCGCCCTCGCCCGCGTCGGCCATCAACTACACCTGGGACGACAACGGCGACCTCACCGCCCGTGGCTCGGACAGCTTCTCCTGGGACTACGAGGACCGCATGGTCTCCGCGACGGTGAGCAGCGTGACGACGACGTTCGCCTACCGCGGCGACGGCCTGCGCAACAGCAAGACGACCGGCGGCAACACGACGACGTTCACCTGGGACGTGGCCGCCGGCCTGCCGGTCGTTCTCGACGACGGCAACCAGTACCTCTACGGCGCGGGGCTCGTTGCCCAGAAGCAGTCCGGCAACTGGTACTACTACCTCTCGGATGGGCTGGGCTCGACGATGAAGACCGTCGATGCCTCCGGCAACGTGGTGAACGCCTACGAGTACGACATCTACGGCGCGAAGACCTCGTCTTCCGGCGGCCAGGCGAACGAGTTCGACTTCGCGGGCCAGGAGACAGATGGGAGTACGGGCCTACAGTACCTGCGCGCCAGGTACTACGACCCGGCGACCGGGACGTTTGCGAGCCGGGAGCCACTCGCCAGCATGCCAAAGTGGACCGACGGCAAGTTTGGGTATGCCGGCGCGAGTCCCACGAACAACGTCGACCCAACCGGCCT
This sequence comes from Tepidiformaceae bacterium, assembly GCA_041477975.1. Lineage (GTDB taxonomy): Bacteria > Chloroflexota > Dehalococcoidia > Tepidiformales > Tepidiformaceae > JBGOVF01. The sequence continues at coordinate 3,355 of JBGOVF010000258.1, read as the reverse complement.
CTATTGGGGCGAGAGCAAGGTCAACAAGGCAGTGGCCTTCACCAAGAAGTGGGTCGCACCCGCGTTGGGCGAGTGTGCAGCTTGGGGTGCCTCGTCGGCACTCGCCGGAGTGGCTCTTGGAGGCACACCCACTGGCGTTGTCATCGGTGCGGCCGCGGGCTGCCTCGCGGGCGCCATCAACTCTATCTTGGACACCGCTGGGGTGAACAATTCGTTCCTCACTTGCGCGACGTGGTTCGCGTCGGGCTTCGCACAGCCGGCCAAGTTCCTTCTTCTCCGAGGAATTAGCGGTGCTGCGGATTGCGCGGCCGCCCTGCTGAACCGCGAATACCCGTCCAAGAGTGGCGCGTCCGAATGCACGGAGTGGGGTGCCGCCGGATTGGCTGTGGGGGTGGTCACTCGAGGGGCCGGTGCCGCAGAACGGGCCGTTGCAGCGTTCGCGGGCTGCGCGGGCGGCTACATGGGAGGGCAGGTGAACGCGTTGGCATCGTCCCGATGAGTGGCGGAGCCTGGACCATCGTTGCTACGGCTGATGCCGTTGTGCTTACGCTCCTGATGCTCTTCAGGCGGTTCCTGATCCACAGCTTCGCGAACGAAACACGAGAGTCAATTTTCGACAAGCCAGGTTCCCAGCCGGATGGGCCGGGCACCTGGAGGGTCTTCCTCGGTCTGGCGTTGACGGTTGAAGCCGGTCTATTAACGTACGGGTTCGTGCACTGGGTGGCCTAACTGATGGTCATTAGAACGCTAATAGGCTTTGCGCTGATCGTCGCCGTAGGGTTGATCTGCGTGGCTGCTAAGGAGCCCTTCCTGAGAATGTTCGAGCGCGGAGGGATGTGGGGGGGATCGGTGCCTCGTGAAGAAGCCGAGCGCGACTTCCGCATCGTCGTGGGGCTCGTTTTCGGGCTTGCCGCGCTCGGCGCCATCAGCGCCATCGTCGAACTGCTTCGGCGATGACCGGCGGAGCATGGATCGTGGTCGCGACGGCCGATGCCGTGGTCGTGCTGCTGTTGCTGCTCTTCCGGGGATTTGTCACCGAAGCGTTCGGTAATCCGGGGCGCCGAAGCATCTTCACGAAGCCCGACTACAAACCAGACGGGCCGGGCACGTGGAGGGCGTTCGTCGGTTTGGCCTTGGCCGTTGAAGCCGGCCTATTCGTGTACGGATTCTTGCATTGGGTGGTGTAGCCGAGAAAGCCGGGTGCATGGGTGGCTTGCGCCCAGCGCAAATGGGCGCCCAAGCTTCTTCGCAGTGAATGGATGGACATGGTGCCTGAGTGCTTCCTTTCTCACCCCGATTCTGGTGCTGTTCATCGCGTTCAGGACGTTCATCACCCGATCAATTTCAAACGAGACGCGACGGAGCATTTTCGATAAGCCGGGCGCCAGGCCTAATGGGCCACTTCAGTGGCGGGTGCTCACGTCCTTGTTAGTGGCGTTGGAGATGTGGTTGCTCCTCTACGGGTTGTGGAAATGGGTGGTATAGGGTGCCGCCAGGAGGGGCCAGTCTCGGGAAGCGGCCCCGCCTTCGTTTCGCCAGCCAACGGCCAACGCCTAGTTCAGCTCGATGCCGCCATCGACGTTGAGCGACTGGCCCGTGATGTTGCGTGAGTCTTCGGAGGCGAAGAAGGCGACGGCCATTCCGATGTCCTCGGGTGTCTGTTCGCGGCGGAGCGGGCAGCTCGTGGCGATGAAGCCAGGGACGAAGCCTTCGCCCCCCGGCTCCTGGCGCCGCATGGCCGCGACCATGCCCTCCAGGTTGGTCATCATGTCGGTCCGCACGAGACCGGGGCAGACGGCGTTCACGTTGATGTTGCGCGGTCCGAGTTCCATCGCCAGCGACTGGGTGAGGTTTATGACGCCCGCTTTCGAAGCTGAGTAGTGCGGGTGGAGCTGTCCGCCGTGGCGGCCGGCGATCGAAGCGATGTTGACGATCTTTCCGCCGCCGCGCTCCCGGTAGTGGGGGATGACGGCGCGCGACATGATCCAGATGCTCTTCAGGTTCACGTCGAGCACCATTTGCCAGTCGTCGAGGGTGATATCGCGGGCGCCGTGCTCGCCGAGGACGCCGGCGTTGTTCACGAGGATATCGAGCTGGCCGAACACGTCGATGGCCTGTGCGACCGCCGCGGTGCCCTGGTTGGCGTTCGCCACGTCCAATTCGATGGCGATCGCGCGCCGGCCTTGCTCCTCGATCTCCGTGGCCGTACGGGCGGCGTTGCCGAAGTTCAGGTCTGCTACGGCGACGCGGGCACCCTCGCGCGAGAGCACTTCGACGATCCCCTTGCCGATCCCGCGCCCGCCACCGGTGACGAGCGCGACCTTGCCTTGGAGGCGGCCCATCTGCTAGGAAACCGCTGCCTTCTCAACGATGTGTGGCTTCACTTCCTTGGCGAACAGTTCGATGGAGCGCATGATCGCGTCGTGCGGGGTCGTGTAGCTCTGCATGAAGAGCAACACCTCATCGACGTCGGCATCCTCCAACTGCTGAAGGACTCTCGTACAGGTCTCCGGGCTGCCGATGGCGGCGCCACCGGCGGCGATGATGTCCTCCATCTTCGTGTTCTTCATGGCCTCGAAGTTCTCCGCTGAGTACTTCATGAACCATTCGTAGGAGGCGGGCGCCTTGCCATCGATCCAGGGCGCGAAGAGCTGGCGGACCTGATCGCTATAGGCGCGCATGTCGTCGCCGCGGAGCTTGATCGCTTCGTCGTCGGTGGGGGCGCACAGCGCGGTCACGAAGAGCGAGAAGCGGTTGTTGATCATGCCGGCGGAGGGCTTGGCGGTTTTGATGCCCTGGCGGTACGTGCGGACGAATTCGTCCGAGCCGTTCAGGCCGATGCCGAAGCCAAGGACGCCAAGCCCGTGCTTCGCCGCGAACTCGACGCTCGAGGGCTGCGTGCAGGCGACGGAGACCGGAGGGTGGGGCTTCTGGATGGGCTTGGGGATGACCGCCCGCGGCGGTACCTTCATCGTTGGGCTGTCCCAGCTGAAGGTTGGCTGCGTCCACATCTTCGGGAGCATTTCCAGCGACTCTTCCCATTGTGGGCGGGTGTCGTCGGGATCGATCCCGAAGCCGCTGAGCTCGGACTCGCAAATCGCCCGGCCGCCACCGAATTCGACCCGGCCACCCGAAATGACGTCCAGCGTCGCGATGTGCTCGGCCACATTCAGCGGGTGGTGGATCTTGAACGGCAGCAACACGATGCCGTGCCCCAGCCGGATGTTCTGCGTCTTCGCCGCAAGGTAGGGCAGGAAAGTCTGCGGCGAAGAGCTGTACGAGAACCGCTCGAGGAAGTGGTGCTCCGTGAACCAGACGGCGCGATAGCCAAGGCGGTCGGCCAACTGCACCTGTT
>JBGOVF010000134.1:0-6579 GCA_041477975.1 Tepidiformaceae bacterium | reverse complement strand
TTCGTGGCGATACCGAGCGTGCCCTCGGAGCCGATGAACGCGCCACGGAGGTCGTAGCCGAAGGCGTCCGGGACGTGGCTGCCGAGCCAGGTAATGTCCCCGGCCGCGGTCACGACCTCCATCCCGAGGACGTGGTTGGTGGTAACACCAAGGGCGAGGCAGTGCGGGCCGCCAGCGTTTTCGGCGACGTTGCCGCCGATGGTGCAGGCCTTCTGGCTGCTGGGGTCCGGGGCGTAGAAGAGGCCGTACTGCGCAGTCGCTTCGGAGAGCTGAATGTTGGGCACGCCGGGTTCGACGACCGCGATGCGGTTCGCCGGGTCGATTTCGAGGATGCGGCGCAGGCGAGCCGTTGCGACGACGACGCCGCGGCGGGTTGGGACGGAACCGCCGCTGAGTCCGGTGCCCGCGCCGCGCGGGGTGACCGGCATTCCCAGGCGATTGCAGATGCGAACGACTTCCGCGACCTCGGCGGTATCGCCGGGGAACACCACCGCGTGCGGTGCGCTGCGCTCGATCGTGCCATCGAACTCATAGACCAGCAGGTCTTCACGGCGATAGAGGACGTTCGATTGGCCGACGACGGCGGATAGCGCTTCGATCAGGTCACGACGCGTCGGCATCCGCGGTCTCGGCAATCTGGCACTCGCGACAGAGGCCAAAGATGGCGAAATGATGGAGGTCCGGCGCGAAACCGAAATCGCGTGAGATGTTGGCGGCGAGGTTGTCGAGATAGTCGTGGGCGAGCTCGGAGACGTCGCCGCAGCTGCTACAGATGAGGTGGTGGTGCGGTCCTTCTGGGGCCCACTCGAAGACGGCGTCGCCGGAGCCCATGTCGGTGGAGGTTGCGAGACGCATGCGCTTGAGGACATCGAGCGTGCGATAGACCGTGCTGACGTCGACGAACGGGTACGCCTCGCGCACTTCGTCGGCGATCTGCGTGGCGGTCATGTGGCCGTCGCCGTGGCGTAGGGCGCGGACGATCATCAGGCGCTGGGGCGTCATCTTGTGACCCGCGTGGCGCAGGAGCTCGGCGGTTTCTTCTTCGCAACTCATCGGGTGTTAACCAGTCTACACGCGGAGTGCTTCGGGCTCCCGGAACTGGGCTGAGGACGAAATACTGCCGAATGTCTCACTATGGGAATGTCTGACGAGGAGTGGATGGCTGGCGCGCGCGCACGCGTGGCGGCCGGGAAGAACTGGGAGCGGCCGGCGGACGAAGTGTTCGCGTCGCTGAAGGAGGCAGCCGCAGCGCCGCCACCGTCCCCGAGCGGCCCGGGCTGTCCCTACTGCAAAGACCACTCAGTTCTTGAGAAGTTCCCGGCTTCTGATTTGATCACGGCTGAGCCCGTGCTGTTCTGCCGGCGCTGCTACGGCGTTTGGGCCAGAGGCGATGCATTGAGCGGCGGAATGGTCGTGACGGCTGAGAACCCTACGCTCGAAGCAGTGCGCGCGCAGCCGCGCTGTCGTGCGTGCGGAGGCCATCTCCGAGGCGACGAGAGCTGCGTGAAGTGCGGACAAAAGCTGCCGATCCTCAACTGCCCGGACTGCCAGAAGGCGATGGAACGGTTCCAGCAGGATGCCATCACGCTCGATCAGTGCGAGCCGTGCCGCGGGACGTGGTTCGATATCGGGGAGTTCGCAGCCGCGTACCACCTTGAACGGCCCAAGGGGATAACCGAAGAGATGGTAGAGCAGTACCCGCCGCCGCTGGCGAATGTGGACCCCTGGGAAGTTGGCCTCCAGATCGGCGCACAGCTTCTCTTCACCCTGCTCTAGCGGAACTTACCATAGGCGGCGCCAGATCCCGCCGCTCGGCGAACTACCAGATGCCGAGCGCCATCTTCACGTCTTCGCTTGCCATGGTGCGGGGGTCCCATGGGGGGTTCCAGACGATCTGGACATCGACATCCTTCACGCCGGGGACCTGCTTGAGCTTGGCGTAGGCTTCGCCGCGGATGACTGGCCCGAGGGGACAGCCGGGGCTCGTGAGGGTCATGGTGACCAGCACGTCGCCCTCTTCGAACGTAATGTCGTAGACGAGGCCGAGCTCGACGATGCTCATGTTGATTTCGGGATCCTTGACCTCGGCGAGCTTCGTCATGAGCTCTTCGCGGGTGGGAGCGGCGGTTGCTTCTGCCATGGGTGCCTCCTTCAGGCTGCCGTGCGGGCCTGGTCCAGCCCTTCCTGGAGCACGCTCCAGGCGAGCAGTGCGCATTTCACGCGCACCGGGAGTTTCGCGACTCCCTCCAGAGCCTGGAGGTCGCCGAGGTCGTTATCGGGAAGCGCCCCATCGATGAGCATGGCGCGGACCATGCCCATCACGCGGAGGGCTTCTTCGAGGCTGCGGCCCTTGAGCCGGTCGGTCAACATGCTGGCGCTGGACTGGCTAATGGAGCAGCCCTGGCCGGAAAACGCGATGTCGTGAATGACGCCATCGTTGATGGCGAGGTCAAGGCGGATTTCGTCGCCGCAAACGGGGTTCATGCCTTCGGCCGTCTGCGTGGCCGCTTCGAGCTGGCCGCGGTTTCGAGGGCGGCGGTAATGCTCGAGGATGAGCTCGCGGTAGAGGTCGTCAAACTGCGGTTCTGGCACTGTCATCCGCGAAAACCTTGATGGCGTGGTGGAGCGCATCGACGAGGACATCGACATCGTCGGTGGTGTTGTAGATGGCGAAGCTGGCCCGGTTCGTGGCGGGCACGCCGAGGCGGCGCATCAGGAGCTGGGCACAGTGGTGGCCGGCGCGGATCGCGACGCCGTGGGAATCGACGATGGTGCTGATATCGTGCGGGTGGATGCCGGGGACGGCGAAACTGACGGCGCCGCCGCGATCTTCCAGGCGGCGCGGCCCGTGGATCGTGAGGCCCTCGAACCTGCTCAGCGCCTCGATCGCGTAGCCCGTAATGTCCATTTCGTGGCGGCGGATGGCGGGCATGCCGAGGGCGGCCAGGTAATCGAGGGCCGCGCCGAAGGCGATGACATCGGCGATGTTGGGCGTGCCGGCTTCGAACTTGTGGGGGATGTCGGCCCAGGTCGATTCGTCCTGGTGCACGAGGGAGATCATTTCGCCGCCGCCGAGGAAGGGGTCCATCGATTCGAGCAGGCCTTCCCGAGCCCAGAGCACGCCAACGCCTGTTGGTCCGAGCATCTTGTGCGAAGAGAAGGCGAAGAAGTCCGCGCCGAGGGCCGTGACATCGACGGGGAGGTGGGGAGCACTCTGGGCGCCATCGACGAGGAGCAATGCGCCCGCCGCATGCGCGATTTCGGCGATATCGGCAATCGGGTTGATGGTGCCGAGGACGTTGGACATGTGGACGATGCTGACGAGCTTTGTACGCGGGGTCACAGCGGAGCGGAGAGAGTAGAGGTCCAGGTAACCGTCGTCTGTAATCCCGGCGTAGCGGAGCAGGGCGCCCTTGCGGCGGGTGAGGAGCTGCCATGGCACGATGTTCGAGTGGTGCTCCATGAGCGAGAGCACGATTTCGTCGCCTTCGCCGATGTTCGCGTCGCCCCAGGCGCGGGCGACGAGGTTGATGGACTCGGTGCTGTTGCGAGTGAAGACGATGTTGCGTGGGTTTGGCGCGCCGATGTGGGCGGACGCCTTTGCGCGCACGGCTTCGTACTGGTCGGTGGCGCGAACGGCGAGGGTGTGGATGCCACGGTGGATGTTGGCGTTCGTGGTCTCGTAGTAGCGCACGAGCGCATCGATGACCTGGCGAGGCTTCTGGGTCGTGGCCGCGTTATCGAGGTAAACCAGGCGGTGGCCGTTCACCTCCTGCTGGAGGATCGGAAAGTCCTGCTGGATGCGCTTGATATCGAGCGTGGCAGGCCTCCTTTCGTCCTGGTTCAGGGCGCCTCGACTTCGACGGCACCATCGGTCACGCGCGTGGCGTAGGTCTTGACCGGCCGCACCGCGGGCAGCGTGAGTGCGCGGCCGGTGACGACGTCAAAGCGGGCGCCGTGGCGAGGGCACTCTATCTTGTTGCCGTCGAGGATGCCCTGATCGAGCGGGCCACCGTCGTGAGTGCAAACGTCGTCGATGGCGTGAAAAGCGCCGTCGGCGGTGTGGCAAAGCGCGATGCGGCGGCCGCCGGCCTCAACGACCCGGGCGGTGCCGGGCGCGACATCGTCCGCCTGCGCCACTCTCTCCCAGCCCATCAGGACTGCTCCAGTTTCGCGTCCACGATCGCGGCCAGTTCGTCGCGCAGCTCTTCCGAGGGGACGCGAGCCAAGACGGCGCCGAGGAAGGCGCGGACGAGGAGCGCCTCCGCATCTTCGTGGCGGATGCCGCGTGTTTGCAGGTAGTAGAGCTGTTCTTCGTCCACGGGTCCGGCGGTCGCGCCGTGGCTGACGCGGATTACATCGTTGGTGAGGATCTCCAGGACCGGGTCACTATCAGCTTTCGCCGTCTTGCTGAGAAGCAGGTTGCGGTTTTCCTGGTTGGCGTCGGCGTTGTGCGCGCCGAGGCCGACACGCGTCAGTCCGTAGTAGACAGCGCGGGAGTGGTCACTCAGCGCGGCCTTGTAGAGGAGGTCGCTGCGCGTGTCGGCGGCGATGTGGTCCTGGAGCGTGAAGAAGTCGATGTGCTCGGAATCGGCGCCGAGGCACACGCCGAGGAGCTCACTGGACGAGCCGCGGCCTTCGAGGGAGGACGTGAGGTGGCCCTTGACGACCTTGCCACCCGTCACGACGTTGAGCCCGATGAACGCTGAGTCGCGGTCGGTGAGGAGACGTTGTTCGCTGAACACGCGGGTGTTGGCGCCCCAGCGGTGGAGCGTGATGTAACGGATCTCCGAACCGGGCCCGGGGACGACTTCGACGACCGGGAGGACGAGGATGTCGCCGTCGGAGGAACGGTAGTCCTCCACGATTGTCACGCGGCTGTTGGCGCCCGTGACGATGAGCGTGTGCGGGGCCGCGAGCTGGTTGGATTCTTCGTAGCTGCGGACGATGCGGACCGGCGCCGCGACTTCGGCGTTGGCTTGCACGTGAACCAGTACGCCACCGCGCAGGTAGGCGTAGTGAAGCGCCGTGAACTTGCTGCGGTCTGCGTTAACGATGTTGGCGAGGTGTTGACGCACGAGGGCCTGCGCCGCCTCGCCGGCGTGGGCAAAATCGGTGACGGTGACCTGGTCGGGAAGAGATTCGGCGACTATGGTCTCGGAGTTCTGCTGGAGCAGGACGGCGCCGTCGGCAGGCACACGATACCGGGCGCGTAGCGCCGCCGCGGTGCCTCGCGACGTGGCGCCGAGGCCGGGGCGGTACGGTTCGAGGTTCAGTCCGCTCACGTCCAGGTACTTCCAGGGGCGCTCGCGATGCGAATCCGGGAGCGGGAGGCGCTCGGCCAGGCTGGCGGCCTCCGCACGAAGCGTCGCCAGCCAATCGGAGTCGCCAAGCTGGTCGCCCAGCGCCTTGCTGGCGGGGGCGACCCTATCGAGTTGTTCAACAGCAGAGGTCATCTGCACACCTTTCCAAGTTCAACCGGAGCAGCGGCGCTGCCGGGCGAGTAGCAATTCATAACCGGTGGGCTCCTACCCGATGGCGCCGTCCATCTGGAGTTCGATCAGCCGGTTGAGCTCGACCGCGTATTCCATCGGGAGTTCCTTAACGATCGGTTCGACGAAGCCGTTGACGATCATCTTGGCGGCGGCCTCTTCGGTCATGCCGCGGCTCATCAGGTAGAAAAGCTGGTCCTCACCGAGCTTGGAAACGTACGCCTCGTGCTGGATGTGTACGTCGGAGGCATCGATCTCCATGGTGGGGTAGGTGTCGGAGCGGGACTGCTCGTCGAGGAGGAGCGCGTCGCAGCGGACGTTGGACTTCACGTTCTCGCAGTCTTCGTAGACCTTGAGCAGGCCGCGGTAGCTCGTGCGGCCGCCGCCGCGGCTGAGCGACTTCGAAATGATGGTCGAAGTGGTGTTCGAAGCGGCGTGGACGATTTTGCCACCGGCGTCCTGGTGCTGGCCTTCGCCGGCGAACGCGAGCGAGAGGATTTCGCCGTGGGCGCCGGGCTCCATCAGGTAGACGCTCGGGAACTTGGTTGTGAGCTTGGAACCAAGGTTGCCATCGACCCACTCCATGACCGCGTTCTCGTAAGCGGCGGCGCGCTTGGTCACCAGGTTGTAGACGTTGTTCGACCAGTTCTGGATGGTCGTGTAACGCACGCGGGCGTTCTTCTTGACGATGATTTCGACCACGGCACTGTGGAGCGAGTCGGTGCTGTAGGTCGGGGCGGTGCAGCCTTCGACGTAGTGAATCTGGCTGCCCTCGTCGGCGATGATGAGGGTGCGCTCGAACTGGCCCATGTTCTCCGTGTTGATGCGGAAGTAGGCCTGGAGCGGGATATCGACCTTGACGCCCTTGGGCACATAGATGAACGATCCGCCGGACCAGACGGCGCTGTTGAGCGCCGCGTAGCGGTTGTCGCCGGGCGGGACGATCGTGCCGAAGTACTCCTTGAAGATGTCCTCATGCTCGCGCAGGGCCTGGTCGGTGCCGAGGAAGATGACGCCGAGCTTCTCGAGGTCTTCGCGGATATTGTGGTAGACGACTTCGGAGTCGTACTGGGCGCCGACGCCGGCG
>JBGOVF010000183.1:0-5634 GCA_041477975.1 Tepidiformaceae bacterium | reverse complement strand
CCGATGACCGGGACCAGGAATAACAGCGTTTCCATCATTTACCCCCCTGAGTTGAGACGGGCCTGGAGTGGCCTACCAGGCGTGCCGGTGAGAAGCGGCCCAGCCGCAGCTTTGGATAGCTCGAATGGCGGTAGTAAATGCCCTTCGCCTTGTCGCGCGAGAATTGGCGCAGTTCCATGGCGGCGTGGCGGCTTTCGGCGTCCGGCGCCCCATGCGCAAGGGCCTCATCAAGCTGAGCCGCCGCCTGGTCGTAAAACCCGAGCCGCGCCAGGAACTCCGCGTACTTCGCCCGGCAGATGAAACTCGCCGGCGCGAGCCGTACTGCTTCTTCGAGTTCCACGCGGGCATCCGCCACGTCCGTCAACCGCAGGTGGGCGACCCCCAGGTAGGCACGCGCTACCGCCCATTCGGGTTGCTCATCGCATAGCCGCTGAAGGACGACGCGAGCGGCTTTGGCGTCGTTCTTCGCGAGCAGCCCCAGCGCATGGCGGAGGACGATGCTGTTCTCGCGGGAGACGCCCACGCTCGATTCGGGGACGCTCTCCGGCTCGACTTCGGGCGCTCGCAGCTTCTGGCCGCAGGCCACGCAGAACGACTCTTCGGGTTGGGCGGACTGGCCGCAATGGCCGCAGTATTTCAGCGCCATTTGGCGGGCCTCTCGTGCAACGGCGGCGCCGTCGCACAGGCGGTCGTTCGGGAACAGGTCATCGGCTCACCCCTCGCAAAGCCGCCGGTCGCCGGCGGCAGCGTTTCACGCGCAGGGGGCTCCGAACCGGGGTCCACCGCATGCGGTGGCCGTCCGGTGTTCCAACGCGGTCAGAACTCACCCCAAAGGCATTGGGATGAGTTGCCACTCCGAGCCCCACTGCGCCTGAACGGGGCTAACATATGCAGGCCGCATTACGGCGAGGTGTCGCGGCGATTTCCGACTTGTTACGGCGAAGTGACGTTCACATTTCGAACGCTATGTGGCGGCGGCGGCGGCCAGTGCCCTCTCGGCGTGAGGCCGCAGCATCTGCATCGGGCTAAGGGGCGTTCCGAGGGATGCGCTCACGCCGCGGAGCAGCCCGATCACGCGGCCCAGGAGCACCAGGTCGCCGGGGATCGCTTCCACCGGATTCGCCCGGATCGCCTCGCGCTGGCGCCCGGGGCCGCGTGCGCCATCGAGCGGGCGGGCATCGAAGAGGACCGCCATCAGGCTCAATAGGCTCGCCGGGTCGTCGCTCTTCGTCTTCACGCCCAGCTCGCGAAACGCCTGGACGATGCCCTCCGGATCCCGTTCGCCGGAGGCGATCACGAGCCGGGCGAAGCCGATTCGCGCCGCCTGGGGCAACTCCTTGGTCAGGCCGAAGTCCAGCAACGCGGCCCTCCCGCCCGGGAGGACGAGGATGTTGCCGGGATGGGGATCCGCCTGGAACAGCCCATCGACCATGATCTGGTGGCCGTAGGCCGAGGCGATCGTTTGCGCCAGCTCTATGTGGTCGACCGACATCCCGTTGATGCGCTCGCGGTCCAGCAGGCGGGCGCCGTGGATGTATTCGGTCACCAGCACCTTGGGACGCACGAATTCGTCCACGACCGTGGGGACCAGCACGCCGGGGATGTCGCGGAGGTTCGCGCCGATGCGGCGCGTCATCTCCGCTTCGCGCACGAAGTCCAGCTCCAGCGGCACCTGTTCGCCGATCTCGTTGACGATGGCGCGATAGTCGAAGTTCGGTTCGCGGCGGGCGACGAAGCCGACCATGGTGCGCAGGTTGCGAACGTCCAGGCGGACGAGGGCCGCGACCTCCGGGTACTGGACTTTGACCACGACCTCGCGGCCATCGTGCAGCGTAGCCCGGTGCACCTGGGCGAGAGATGCCGCGGCCAGCGGCGAATCATTGAAGGTGGCAAACAGTTGCTCGACCGGCGTATGAAAGGACTGTTCGATGGTGTGCCGGACCTCGGCGACCGGCCGTGGCGGCACGCTGTCCTGCAGCCGGGAGAGCGACCTCGTGTAGGGCACGGGGGCGATATCGGAGCGCGTCCCCACGAACTGGCCCGTCTTGATGTAGAGGCCCTTGAGGTCGACTGCGAGGCGGTAGAGGCGCTCGGCGGCCTGTTCGTGGCGCCGTTCCCACTCTGCCGCCGCGGCTTCCGGTTCGAGCTTGCGAGCCTTGCGCTGGGTGCGCTTGTAACCCAGGTAGATGGCCGCGCCGGTGCGCACCACACGCGCCGAACGGCGGAGCCGTTTCACATTCTCGAACAAGATTCGGATTTCCTTCCGCCCTCAGTATCGGCGGGCGGCGGCTTTGGTCACAGGGAATCCATCGATGGGCCGAAAGCCGGCCTGACCGCTAAGCTGGAAGCGGTGAAACCGCGCGCCGTCTTCTTCGACATGGACGATACGCTGCTCGATACCTCGGGCGGCGTGGATGCATCGTGGCAGGCGGTGGCCGCCGAGTTCGCGCCGAGGCTGGGGTGCGAACCGGAGCCGTTGCGCGCCGCCATCCGCAAGCAGCTGATGGAGTTCTGGAGCAACGAATCGGCCGTCGAAAAGGAGTGGCGGACGCGCCTCCATGAAGCGCGCAAGCACAACGTCAAACTCGCTTTACGAGCCCAGGGCCTCGATGTGTCGTTCGCACAGACCATCTCCGAGACCTACTGGGACCAGCAGCGTTCCCGCATGCAGCTATTTGGCGACGCGGTGGAAACGCTCGAATCCCTGCGCGACGGCGGCTTCCAGCTTGGCCTGATCACGAACGGGCCGGCCGAGATGCAGCGCGAGAAGATAGCGCGCTTTCAGCTCGAACATTACTTCCAGGTGATCGTCATCGAAGGGGAGTTCGGGCACGGCAAGCCGAGCCCGAAGGTGTTCCGGCACGCCCTCAAATCGGTCGGCCGCGGCGCGCACGAAGCGTGGCACGTGGGCGACAACCTGTACGCCGACGTCGCCGGAGCGCAGGCCGTTGGCCTCCACGCGGCCTGGATCCACCGCGACCGCCTCGAACTGAAGGACGATGCCGCCGCCGTCCCGGATCGGGTTCTCGCACACCTGCCCGAACTGTGCGACGCGCTGCTCGACGAGTCTGCCGAGACCGGGGCTGATGATTCGCTGACGGAAGCGCCTGCCGGCTCGCCTCGCGGCTCAGGTGGCAACGGCTGAGACCGCCCCGGCGTAGTCCCGGTCGAGCGAGAAGTAGAGTTCCTCTTCCTGCGCGATATTGAGCCGTAGCACCGCGTGCAGCGAGTAGAGCAGCCGGCGAACGTCGACAAGGTCTTCTTCCCGGGGGCACTCGCTGTCCAGGTCGGCCACGAGGCGGTCGAACTGGCGGGCGAGGTGGAACACCTCCTGGTGAGTGCGGCTCATGGCGGCCAGGGGGTCATCGCCGCGCAGCCCGGCGGCGATCTCGCGGTAGGTCTCGTGCTCGTCGCGCTGCTCGTGACCGACGATCGTCTCCAGCGCTTCCCGAACCTCCTGGATTTCGGCCGGCCACCGTTCATCGGTCCCATCGCCGAGTTGGTCGGCGAAGCCTCGCAAGCGTTCGACGAGCGGGATCAACTCCCGGTGCTCGCGGCGAAGGGCGTGCGCGGTCTCGGCGGGCAGCTGGTAGGTGGGAGCGGCCCCGGCCTTGCCCCGAAGCGCACGGAGAGCGCTGAGGATCGCGGCCACGTCTATCCCTTCCTGCAGGACCGCGCCCGCGACTGGCGGGAGCGCTCCGAAAGCGGCGAAACCCATCGCGACGAGCGACAACCCCATCCCCAGGGCGATGCTCTGGAACGCGACGGACCGCGAACGCTGGGCGATCTCCACGGCTTCCACGAGCCGGTCCAGGCGATCGACCACGAGCACCGCGTCGGCCGCTTCGGATGAGGAGGTGGCGCCGCGGGCCCCCATTGCCACGCCGACATCGGCGGCGGCCAGTGCCGGGGCGTCGTTGATCCCGTCGCCGACCATGACGGTGACACGCGCCATGCTGGAGGCGCGCACGGCCTCCACCTTTTCCTCCGGCGCAAGCTCCGCCCGAACGTGGTCGACGCCGAGGGCCGCGCCCACGGAATCGGCGACCGCGGCGCGATCTCCGGTCAACATCACAACATCGTCGAAGCCAAGCCGCTTGAGCCGCCGGATGGCGCGCGGTGCATCGGGCCGGATCGGGTCGTCGAACACGAATCCACCGGCCAGCTCGAGATCCACGGAGATGAAAATCAGCGACCCGCCGTCGCGCGTAAGGCGCCGGCGGAAACGATGCTGTTCCGGAGATGGATGGCCCCCGGCGGCCCAATCAAACTTCCCCACGCGGATGTGCTCGCCGGCAACGTCTCCCTCGATGCCGGCCCCTGGTAACTCGTACACGTTCGCTGGCAACGAGAGGGCGCAGCCACGCTCACGAGCCGCCCTGACTATGGCATCGGCAAAGACGTGCGACGACATCTGGTCCAGCGAAGCGGCGAGCGACAGGATGCGCTCGTCGGTGAATGCCGGGCCGGCCCCGACGAGGCGCTGGAGGCGCGGCGCGCCGACCGTGAGCGTGCCCGTCTTATCCATGAACATCGCTTTGCCGCGCGCCAGCGTTTCGAGGGCGGCGCCACCCTTCACGACCACCCCCCGGCGGGCAGCGCGTGATATCCCGGAGACGATCGCGATCGGCGCGGCGAGCAGGAGCGGGCATGGCGTCGCCACCACCAGCACAGCCAGGGCCCGCACGGGGTCCCCCGAGCCGGCCCAGGCCGCGCCGGCGACGGCCAGGGTCAGCGGCACGAACCACTGGGCGTAGCGGTCGGCCATGCGCTGGAGCGGCGCTTTCGATGACTGCGCCTCGCGCACCATGCGGATGATCCCCGAATAGGTGCTGCCGGCGGAGGTGGTGGTCGCTCGCATCTGGAACGGCGCGCCAACGTTGACGACGCCGCTGGCGACGGTGTCCAGCGTCTCCCGCTCAACCGGCCGGGATTCGCCCGTGAGCGCCGCCTCATCGAGCAGCGCGATGCCCTCCGTGACAACACCATCGACGGGGATGATGTCACCAGCGTTGACGACCAACGTGTCTCCAACGGTGACCTGATCGACGGGGATCACTTCGACGGCGCCGCCCGCCAGGCGGCGGGCGTTGCGTGGCGCACGCTCCAGCAGGGCGGAGAGTTCCCGCTGTGCGCGGTTCGCTGCGTACTCTTCGAGGGCTCGTCCGCTGGCGAGCATCAGGCCGATGACCGCGCCGGCGAGATACTCCTGGAGCGCGAGCGCGCCGAGGATCGCCAGCACCGCGATGACATCGACGCCGGCCGAGCGGCGCCAGAGCCGCCGCGCCACCTCTACGACCGCGGGAACCAGGGCAACCGCCGCCGTCGCCGCCCAAAACGCGTCCCCGGCCGTGGAGAAACCCACGCCGTGCAGTGCCAGCCCGGCGGCAACGCCAATCGCGCTGGTCGCCAGAAGGGTCCAGATCGATGTCAGACGAGCGAGCACGAGCCACCCCCGGGACCGGAACCATTTTCAGTGTTGGGTGGTCACGGCTGGGGCTGCAGGGCGATTCGGGGGTCGATCGTGGGGTCGAACGGCCGCTCTTAGACCGCGCACATCCGGCGGGTGACTTCGAAGACCATCTGGCAGTTGAGGCGGAAGCTTTCGATGCCCACGCGTTCGTTGTGGCCGTG
>JBGOVF010000368.1:0-3485 GCA_041477975.1 Tepidiformaceae bacterium | reverse complement strand
AGGACCATGCCCGCCTCGACCTGCGAGATATCGATCTCCTGGCCCTCGCCGGTGCGGTTGCGGTGGTGGAGGGCCATCATGATGGCGATGGCGCCGTAGTAGCCGGCCGTGTGGTCCATGTAGCTGTAGCCCCAGCCGGCAGGGGGCTTTCCGGGCAGCCCGGAGGTAAAGGTCAGGCCGCTGAGCGCCTGGGCCGTTGGGCCCCAGGTTGTGAACGCCTTATCGCGGCCAGAATGGCCGAAGCCCGAAATGGAGCAGGAGATGATGCCGGGCCGGAGGGCGCGAAGGGCTTCGTAGTCGAGGCCCCAGGAATCGAGGACACCGCTGGAGAAGTTCTCGATGATGACATCGCTGGCGGCGATAAGCTGCTTGAGAATCTCCATCCCGGACGGGTGGCGGACGTTGAGGAGCATGCTCTTCTTGTTGCGGTTGAAGTAGTTGAAGAAGCCGGAGTTGTTCAGCGTGGGGCCGGAATCCCCGACGATGGGGCGGCCCAGGCGGATCGGGTCGACGGACTGGCCGTGTTCGACGCGGATGACCTCAGCGCCAAAATCGGCGAGCACTTTCGTGGCGCTTGGGCCGGCAATGACCCAGGTGAGGTCGCAGACTCGGATGCCTTCGAGGGGAAGGGCGGGCATGGGTAGATTCTAGAGCAAAGAGCGAAGGGCGGAGAGCGCCCGGTGGGCTGGCGCCGGTTTACGCCCTTTTGGAATGGGCCTGGAAGAACTGCCAAATGAGGGCGGCTGCATCGATTTCGTGGTTAACGGGCCCCGCACCGCCTGAACCGTCCACGCTTCCGGGCCACGTGTGTCCGGCGTCTGCGAGCGTGTAGAAAATCACGTCAGCCGCACAATTCTGGAAGGCCTCGGCCACGGCGTGTTCGGCCACAGCCGTTGCCTGGGCGGCGGAACAGCCGTTGTGAGATGCCCATTGCCGGGTGGCGTTGTAGGCCCAGTTGTAGTCGACGTTGACATCCCTGATACCGTGAAACGCGATGACCGCCACGGCGGGTCCGTCACAGTCCTGGTAGACCGCGCCGGAGACCGGGGCCACGGCGGCGAAGACCGCCGGCAGCGCGCAGGCAACCTGCGCCGCCATCTGGGCTCCGTTGGAGAACCCGGTTGCGTACAGGTGCGCGGGATCGACGCAGCTCTCGGCTTCCACTTGTTGCAGCAGCGTTGCCATCGCGGCCACGTCATCAACGCCGTCTTCGTGGTAGATGCCGGCGACATTCCACCCGCTCGGCGACCCGGAGCCTTCGGGGCTTACGAGAATGAAACCGTGAAGGTCAGAAAGCGGAAGGAGCCCGCTGTACGCCTCTTGTTCGCTCGCGGATCCGCCGGAGCCGTGGAAGTTCAGCACGAGCGGCAGATCCCGTTCCACCGCCGGGACGTGAATCCGATAGGAGCGGGGTCCTGTGGTTGTTTCGAACGACTCAACGTAGTCGCCGGCCGGGTGCTGTTCACAGGCGGGGACGAGCCGTTCCGGCGAGGAAACCGGGGGTGACGGCTCGACGGCCGCAAGATCGCCGGGCTCGGCCGAGGGCGAACGCGGACCGGGGTCGGCCGGAATTACCCGAAATGCGTGGTCTGGTTCGAGGCCCGAGGCGGACGGGTGCGAAAGACCGGGTGTACCGACGGCAGTAACGCCGACCAGCGTCAGGAGGCCGACCAACGCCGCGGCCGTGACGAAGGGACGGAACGAGCGGGACGCGGGCCCGCAGCGGCGATCAGCAGCTCCCATGCCTATGAGACAGCTCAGTCCCGTGCCTCTTACGGAGGCCCGGAACGGCGTCGGAGGTAAGGTCTGCGCGGCGAGCATTCTCGTGGCCCTCGCTGTTCCTGCGGCGGTCGCCATGAGATTAGGAGCGGCGAATGTCAGCCGGCGTAACGCACGTCACACAGGCGAAGGGACCTCTGTGCGCCGATTCACACAGCGGGCGCGCTCCGCCCTGCCCTGCGGAGGGGCGGCGGGCACTACACGGACGGTTCGGTTGCGGTTACGGCGGCGGAGGCGATCCCTTCGAGGGGAGCCGTGGCGCGGGGGCGGGTCGCGGCGCCGTTCAGGCGGGTTTCGTGGCTGTGACGGCGGCGGAGGCGATTCCTTTGCCGCCGGGGTATTCCTTGGCGTCAGAGAGGACATTGGTGAAACCGGCGGCGGATATCTTGCCCGTGTAGTCGCTTTCGACGAGGGCGCCGGCGATGCACCCGGCCCACTGCTCCATGTCGTCTTTGACGGAATCGGGGACGGGCTGCGTCCAGACGATATCCGAGACCTGGAGGCGGCCGCCGGGCCGGAGGACGCGGAAGGCTTCGCGGAAGACCTGGTCTTTATCGGGGCTCAGGTTGATGACGCAGTTGGAGATGATGACATCGACCGAGTTGGCATCGATGGGGAGGTGTTCGATTTCGCCGAGGCGGAACTCGACGTTGGCGGCGCCGACCTTGGCGGCGTTCTTGCGCGCGAGGGCGATCATCTCGGAGGTCATGTCGACGCCGTAGACACGGCCGGTCTCACCGACCATCTTGGCGGCGAGGAAGCAATCGATGCCGCCGCCGGAGCCCAGGTCGAGGACGACCTGGCCGGGGAGGAGGGCGGCGATAGCGGTGGGGTTGCCGCAGCCGAAGGAGACATCGGTGACCGTCGAGGGCAGGTCGGCGACATCGGCTTCGGCGTAAAGGCGGGCGATGTTCGTGATCTGAACGTCGGTGGATTCGGTGCCGCAGCAGGAGGCGTCGCTGGCCTCATCGGCGCCGCAGCAGGACGCATCCGAGGCCGAGGGGCTGCAACAGGCGGCATCGACCATTGGGACGGTATCGACGGCGTTGAGGACGCCGCGGACGCGGCTGCCGTAGGCCTTCGAGACTTCGCTGCGGATTTCTTCGGGGGAGCGGGTCGTCATCGGTGGCGACCTCCTTGCTAAAGTTCATCGTAAAATTACGATGTTGAGGAACGGCTGTCAACATCGTGTTTTTCCGATTGGGCGGATGATACGATGGAGCCTGATGAAAGTCATTGAGGACCTGGACACCGACGAGCAGCGAGCGGCGGCGATCTTTCGGGCGCTTGGCAACCCCGCGCGGGTGAGGATCGTGCGCGAGCTTTCGCGACGCCCGTCGTGCGCGACGGGCGACCTCGTGGATGTGCTGCCCCTTGCCCAGTCGACGGTTTCGCAGCACTTGAAGGTGCTGAGGGACGCCGGCATTGTCATCGGGTCGATCGAAGGAGACCTCTGTTACTGCATCAACCCCGAAGCAGTGCGTTGGCTGGCGGCGTTTTGCACCGACATTTGCTGTCCTGATGGAGTGGACTGCGCCGCGGAGTGCCGGTAGGGGAGCCACAAACGGCGCGAACGCGAGCCGGGCGACCTCGCGCGGAGCCCTCATCCCACGGGTAGGGATTCTGCTTCTCTCGACTGCGCGGGAGAGGGGAACTTGCGCTGGTTGTCAGCGGCCCGTAGTGGCGGCGTGTTGGATGCCGAGGTT
>JBGOVF010000103.1:0-7071 GCA_041477975.1 Tepidiformaceae bacterium | reverse complement strand
GCCAAGCGAACTCCCCCTTTCAGGTTGGGCGAATGCCGGGCTGGCTGGGCCGCGCGGGGCTCACCCCGGCCCGAGGCAAAGGCGAAGGGTATTGTGGCCACGCCAGATCAGCGTGTCAACGCGCACGCGCGCCCGTCGGTCGGTCAGGGGAACCGGAGCCCCGTCTGTTCTTCCACCGTAGTTTTGCAGCGTGAATAGCGCTGATGCGTCGCTCCCCAGTCCTTTAGGTTCGCCTGGTCGGGGGTACCCCCGAAAACGACTTCCACATCCGCCATGGACTTCAGCTCCGGGAGCGCCGGGCCGCCATCCTCCCGAAGGCACGCGTTCAAGGCCGAGAGGCCGACCGCCAGCTCCGCCGGCGTGTATCCCGCGTATGCCCTCGCGATGCCGACATCTGATATGAACTCCCTCTCGCACTCCGCCAGCCTGGCCACCGCAACGTCCAACTCCGCTTCGGTCGGCGCGCTGAGCCCGTAACTACTCGGCCGCAGCCCGGACGCCGGCTTCACTTCGACCGTCAACCCGGCATCCCGCGCGCACGCGATCGTGCGCTGCTTCGCGGACTCAAACTCGGCGAACGTGACGGCGCCATCCTGGAGGATCTCCCTCTGGAATGGGCTCGTCGAGGCCAGCACCGATAGGCTGTACTCCGCGGCCGTGGGTGCGGATCCGTTGCGAATGTCTCTGGAACCTTCGCTGTCGCCCGTGCCGCCCACCACCCACCAAAGAGCGGCGCCGTGGTTCCAAGCCCGACCAGTCCCATTGCCCCAGCGCCGTAGCGACTGACGTTCATATCTCTTCCGTGCGGATCACCGTAGCCACCCGTAGATAGACGCGTCAATGCTCCAGAAAGTTCCGAGCCCGCGTCGCGAGCTGCTACTGTGCGCTCCCGACTTGGGCGCCCACCGGCCTCAGATGCAGTTCGAACCGTCTCCTCTTCTCCCGCATCGTCGGGAGAAGCAGAATCCCTACCCGGGGGATGAGGGCGGGATCTCCGCGGCGCGACCAGAATGGGCGCTCCCACAGAACGCCTGCTAGCCCCTAACGCCTAACCCGTACCGCCTACGACCGCGGCAACCCCAGCCCGCGCGTCGCGATCACGTTCCGGTTCACTTCGCTCGTCCCGGCCGCGATCGTGCTCGCCACGCTGCTCAGGTAGCTGTGTTGCCAGCGGCCCTTCGCCGGGGCCATTGCGTCGCCATGGTTCAGCCCGCCGAGCATCCCGATGAGCTTCATCCCCGTCCCCGCCGTCCGCTGCCCAAGCTCGGCGCCGAAGTTCTTGTTCATCGAAGCCTCGTAGTTTGGCACTCCGCCACGACGCTGGATCGAGATCAGCCGGTACGAGATGAGCCGCGCGATCTCCGCCTCGATAGCCCGGTCGGCGAGCTCGTTTCGCACGCGCTTCAGCCGGAACTTGATCGCGCTCCCCTTCGGCGCCGACTTCGCAAGCTGCACCAGGTCGTTCACGGCGTGCTTGTGTCCGATCGCGCCAGCGATGTTGCTGCGTTCGAAGTCCAGCAGAGCAGCGCCCACGTACCAGCCCCGGTTCTCTTCGCCGATCAGGTTCTTCGCCGGGATGCGCACATTGTCGAAGTACTCCTGGTTGAACACGTGGTCGCCGGCCAGCGTGATCAGCGGCTGCACCTGGATGCCCGGGCTCTTCATGTCCATCAACAGCATCGAGATGCCGCGGTGCTTCGGCGCATCCGGGTCCGTCCGCGCCAGCATGAACATCCAGTCCGCCCGGTGCGCCCCGGAGGTCCAGATCTTCTGGCCGTTCACGACATAATCGTCACCGTCGCGCACAGCCCGGGTCTGCAGCGAAGCAAGGTCCGACCCGGACCCCGGCTCCGAATACCCCTGGCACCACTGCACTTCGCCGGCAGTGATCTTCGGGAGGTGCTCCTTCTGCTGCTCCTCGGTCCCGAAGCGGATCAGCACGGGCCCGATCATCTGCACGCCCATGCCGCCCACCTGCGGCGCGCGCGCCTCCGCCATCTCCTCATTGAACACGAACTGCTCGACGACGCTCATCCCCGCCCCGCCGTACTCCTTCGGCCAGTGCGGCGCGATCCAGCCCTTCTTCGAGAGCGCGCCACGCCAACTCTTGAGCGCGCCCGCCGTCGCCTCGTCGTCGATCTCGAACATCATCGTCTGGCCCTTGAGCTCGCCCGGCAATTGCGCCTTCAGGAACGAGCGCACCTGCACGCGAAAATCGGCTTCTTCTACGGAATCACGAAACTCCACTGCTCTCTCCTTCGCGGGTCAATCACGTATGCGCGGACATTCTGTCCTACTCAGCGCCGCTCGTACACTGCCGGCGCTCCGCCCTATGCCCCGGCGAGCGCCTGCAACAGCTCTCGCTTCGTCGTCCCGAGCGTGCCGAAGAACATAGGGTTTACCTCGCCCGAATCGATCGTCCCCGCCGCCACCGCAAGTGCCGTCACCTGCGTCCCGCCCGATCCCCTCACTCCAGCGGCCACGTGATTCAAAGCCATCCGTGCCCCCGAACCGAACATAACGCTGGTGCTCAGCTCCTCCGAACCGCTCCCCTGGCTCGCCAGCACCGCCGCATCCAGTTGCTCCGCTGATGGCGCTCCTGGATACCCGGCCGTCGTCAGCACCAGCAGCGCCCCGGCCAACAAGTGTTCCGGCGCGACGATGGCGACGTTGGTCCTCCAGCAGTAGTTCTCGGCTTCCTTCAGCGCTCGCTCTCCGTCCGCGGTCAGCGCAACCTCGCTCACAGCCCGCGCTCCAGTGGCCGCCCATCCGAAGCCGGCGCTACATCCAGTACCTCCAACTCCACGCCCTGCCCACGCCAATCGCTCTGCAGCGAATAGACCACGTCGACCTCTCCCGCGAGTTCCGCTTCCGCCTGCCGGAACGCGATTCCCGGCCACGTCGCTAGCCCGTCCTTCAACGTCACCTTCAGGTGGCTCTGGTCGCTGCCCACTACCTTCGAATTCATCAAGCGCACGCCGCGGCTCAATAGCACCGGCTTCCTGTTGCCCATCCCGCAAGGCTCGAACCGCATCAGCCCGCGCACCTCAATCCCCGTCAGCTCCGAAAGGGGTGCCTCGGCGTCGATCTCGATCACGCGCCGCAACGTCGCCGCATCAAGCTGCTCGGCCGCTGTGTTAATGAGCCGGTCCCGCAACAATTCGAAGTTCTCGTTCAGCACCGTGAACCCCGCCGCCGCCCGGTGCCCGCCATGCCGGACAAGCAACTCCTTCTCCTTCCGGATCGCCGCGACGATGTCGAACGCCGGGATGCTCCGCGCGCTCGCCCGGCACTCCGTCGCTGACCGGGAGAGCACGATCGCGGGCCGGTTCCGCCGCTCCGCCAGCCGCGAAGCGACCAAACCGACGATCCCCGGCGAGATCTCCTCCGTCGCTACCATGATCAGCGGGTCATCGCTCGTGCCGAGCAGTTCCTCGACCAGCTGGCACGCGTCCTCCGTCTGTTGCTGCCGCTGGCGGTTGAGCAAGTCCAGCTCGGTCGCCAGCCTCGCCGCCCGCGACCCATTCCGCTCCAGGATCAGCTCAAGCGCGATGTTCGCGTGCGCCAGCCGCCCCGCCGCGTTCATCCGCGGCCCGATCGCGAACCCCAGCGTCTCCGCGTTGAAGTTCTCCGGCTTCGTCCCCGCAACCTTCGCCAGTGCCGCCAGCCCCGGCCGCAGCCCCTGCTGCATCCGCGCCAGGCCCTCGGTCACGATCCGCCGGTTCTCGTCGGTCAGGGGCGCTACATCCACCACCGTCCCCAGAGCGACCAGGTCGATGAACTCGCTGTCATCGAGCTTCCGCCCCATCGCCTCGTACAGCACCTGCAGGAATCGATACGCCACGCCCACCGCGGCCAGCTCATCGAACGGATAGGGAGAATCCGCCCGCTTCGGGTTTACCGCTGCCACCGCGGCCGGAAGTTCGTCCGGCACCGTGTGGTGGTCGAGGATGATCACGTCCAGCCCCAGCTGGTTCGCGAACGCCACCTCGGCCACCGAACTGATCCCGCAGTCCGCGGTCATCAGCAGCCCCGCCCCCGCCGTCCGCAACGACTGGATCGCCCCGAAATTCAGCCCGTACCCCTCGCTGAACCGGTCGGGGATGTAGTTCACCGTCCTGGCGCCCAGCGGCCGCAGCCCCTCGTGTAGCACTGCGACTGATGTCACGCCATCGACATCGAAATCTCCGTACAGCGCGATGGTCTCGCCCTCGGCGATGGCTTGCCGCGTCCGGGCGATCGCTTCGTGCATGCCCGGCAGCTGCAGCGGGTCGTAGTCGGGCATCAGATGCGGCTTGTAGAAGAGGTCCGCCTGCTCCCGCCTCGTGATCCCGCGCGCAGCCAACACCGTCGCCACGATCGGAGGGAATTTAGCGATGCCCTTCTGGTGCGCAAAGGGATCTCTCAGCCGCCAGCGCGGAGGCGGCAGCCCAACGAGTGCGGTCACCCTACGACGGCCGGTAGCGGCGGAACACCAGGCTCGCGTTGTGCCCGCCAAAACCCAGGGAGTTCGTCATCACCGCTTCCAGCGAAGCCGAACGCGCCACGTTCGGCACATAGTCGAGGTCGCAATCGGGGTCCGGAGTCTCGTAATTCACCGTCGCTGGGATAACGCCGTGCTGCATCGCCAGGATGCAGATCCCCGCCTCTACCGCGCCCGCCGCCCCCAGCAAATGCCCCGTCATCGACTTTGTCGAACTAACCGGCAGCGTGTAGGCGTACTCGCCGAATACCTTCTTCAGCGCCACCGTCTCCAGCTTGTCGTTCATCGGCGTCGAAGTACCGTGCGCGTTCACGTAGTCGATGTCGTCGCCCTCCAGCCCCGCCTGTGCCAGCGCTTTCCGCATCGCTCGCGCGGCGCCTTCGCCGTTCTCGTCCGGCTGCGTGATGTGGAACGCGTCGCTTGTCGCACCGTACCCTGCGAACTCGACAAGTATTGTCGCGCCCCGTGCCAGCGCATGCTCCTCCGACTCCAGCACCAGCACGCCCGCTCCTTCCGCCATGATGAAGCCGTCCCGGTTCAGGTCGAACGGCCGTGAAGCCTTTGCCGGCTCGTCGTTCGCTGTCGTCAGCGCCTTCGCTGCCGAAAACCCCGCCATCGTGATCGGCGTGATCGCCGCCTCCGTCCCGCCGGCGAGTGCAATCTCCGCGTCGCCCCGGCGGATGATGTTCGCAGCCTCGCCAATGCTGTCCGCGCCGCTCGCGCAGGCACTGACGAGGCTGTAGTTCACGGCCTTCGCCCCGTACTTAATGCTCAACTGCCCGCTCGTCATGTCCGCCAGCATCATCGGCATCAGGAACGGGCTCACGCGGCCCGGTCCTTTCGCCAGAAGGGTCTCGTACTCGGCCGCCAGTGTCGTTATCCCGCCGATCGCCGTCCCGATGATGACGGCCATGTCCTCGCCGTTTGATGGGTCGGGCACGTAGTTTGCCTGTTTCAGCGCCTCGTCAGCCGCTACGAACGCGAACTGCGTCACCCGGTCAGCCCGGCGCGCTTCCTTCCGCTCCATGTACTTCGCGGGATCGAAGTCATGCACTTCGCCGGCCACCTGCGATTCGAACTGACTCGGGTCGAACAGGTTGATCCGCCGGATACCGGACCGCCCCGCTGCCAGCTCGATCCAGTTGTCGCACGTGTTGTGTCCAAGTGCGCTGATCATCCCGATCCCGGTCACAACGACCCTGCGCTGGCCTGGGCTGGGAGAGTCACTCACGGCTGTCCTGCACTGTACATCACGGCGAGCCTACATCCTTGACCACGCGTGGCAGCCGCGCGGCGATCTCGCCCGCCAGCAAGCCGGAATCTCCCATCTCGCCCCGCAGCGCTTCGCCCGTCGCGCCGTGCAGGTAGACCCCGAGGCACGCCGCCTCGAACGGCTCCATCCCCTGGGCGAGGTAACCCCCGATCATCCCGGCGAGCACGTCCCCGCTTCCCGCCGTCGCCAGCAACGGGTTCGCGAACGGGCTCAGCCGCGTGCGTCCATCCGCCGCGCAGATCACCGAATGCGCGCCCTTTAATACAACGGTGCATCCGAACCGCTCTGCCGCCTCCCGTGCCACCTCCAGCCTCCGGCTCTGCACCTCCGCCACCGTGATCCCCATCAGCCGCGCCATCTCGCCCGGGTGCGGCGTGAGCACAGCGTTCGCCGGCACGCGCTCAGGCCCGTCCGGCATCGCCGCTATCGCATTGAGCGCGTCCGCGTCCACCACCACGCCCCGCTCGAGGTCGATCCCCATATCCTGCAGGGCCGCCCACGTCAGTGCACGCGTGTCGTCCGAGTTCCCCAGTCCCGGGCCGAACACCGCCGCCTCGTAGTTCCGCCACTCCCCCCGGAGCTCCACCGCAGTCTCCGCCCGCAGTCCGCCGTCCTCCGCTGCCAGCTGTGGCAGCCACGTCGCCTCCGCGATTCCCGCGGCCAGCGCGCCCGCGACGCGCTCCGGGCACGCAATCGTCACCAGCCCGGCCCCGGCCCGGTACGCCGCCGTAGCCGCCAGCCCGGGCGCACCCATGTAGCGCCGGCTGCCGCCCACCACCAGCACCTTCCCGAACGTCCCCTTGTTCGCGCCGTCGGGCCGGCTCGGAAGCGCGCCCTTCGCCCAGCGCGAGGTCAGCAGTTCCAGTTGCACGGCCTCCTGCGCCGCCTTTGGGATGCCAATGTCGATCACCTGCACCCGCCCCACCATGGCGCTCGCCGGCGCCTGGTACATCCCCACCTTCGGCAGCCCGAACGTCACGGTAATGTCCGGAACCACGAGCGCCTCGTCCACCGCCCCGCTGTCGGCGTCCATCCCCGTCGGCAGGTCGACCGCGACTACTTTCGGCGGCGAATACCCGCCTCGTGCCGCCTTCAGCTTCTCAAGAGCGATACGGATCGGTTCTCCTGGCTCCAGCGGCCGTTTCTGGCCGATCCCCAGCAGTCCATCGACCACCAGGTCCGCTACGGGCAACACCTGGTCCAGGTACGAAAGCCCGGGGTCATCCGTCCCATCAACGACTTCAACGCCCCGCTCTTTCAACTCCTCGATGAAGTCCGGCTTCCGCCGGCCCTTCGGCGCGAACACTGCCACCTC
>JBGOVF010000401.1:0-3252 GCA_041477975.1 Tepidiformaceae bacterium | reverse complement strand
TGCGCACGAACCTCCGCACTGTGTCGACGATGATCCGTTGTTCTTCCGAGGGTTCGAGGTCCACTGGTCGTTACCTCAGTCTGCCGAGATTAGCCGGGCGGTCGTTGACGTTGAGCGGCGGGACATCGCCGTGGTCGGCGACATGCAGCATCAGCAGCTCCTGGTAACGAGTCTGGTACTGCATGTTCACTTCGTACCGGAAGCCGACGATGCCCGGCCGCCCGACGTGCGCCGCCAGCGCGCTCCGAAGCCCGAACAGAGACTTGCCTCCCGCGAAACCGATATACACGACCTGTCCGGCATCATCAGCGAGCTGGTATACGCCAAGCTGGCCCGGCAACGCGCCGGCGGTCGAGGCGTTGAGGTCGATCCATGGCTTATCGAGTCGCAGGTGCACGGCGAGGCGGAGTCTACCGCACCCTGCGGCAGGGAGCAGCGCGGACTACTTCTTCCCTTCGAGGGCCTCGAGCCGTGCGTAAATGCCGTACTCAACCTTCGTGTGGTTCAGTACTACGGTCGCCACGGCGCCCAGGAAGGCGACAATCCCGCCCGCTATCGCAAGCCAGCCCGTGTCGTTGGCGGCGCCGATTCCAAGTGCGATGCTGCCGATGCCCGAGATGAGCGTTCCGAACAGAGGCATGGCGTGACCGTCTTCGGCTTGGGTCGCAGCGTTGGCTGCCATCGCCGCGCTGTGCAGGGTAGAGAGAGCGGAAACGGTCCGAAGCCGAGCGAGCATGGCGAAGTTGTCCTTGAACGCGAGAATGACGCGGATTGTAAGTGTGGAATTACAAAGCAGTCAAGGTCACGTGCCCGTGAACCGCGGGGCGCGCTTCTCCATTCGCGCGGCGATCCCCTCACGGGCGTCGGCACTGAGCCGCGCCTCGTTCACGAGCCGGTCCACATCGGCGTGCTCGATGGAATCGCGGAACTGCATTTCGCGGTTGAGCACCGCCTTCATTGCCCGGAGCGACAGGGGCGCGTTCGTTGCGAGCCGATCGACGACGCCCTGCGCAACAGAGTCGAGTTCGGCGGGCGCAGCCACGAAGCTGATGACCCCGAGGGCGTGCATCCGCTCTGCCGGCAGCGGGTCCCCGAGCAGCAGGACCTGGCGGGTGGCCACCGGCCCCGCCACCTCGAGGAGCTTCTTGGCGAGGAACCAGGTTGGCGCGAGCCCAATCTGCGCGAGCGACATTCCGAACGAAGCGGCAGTCGAGGCGACCACGAAGTCGCAGTGCAACGCGAGTTCATTTCCCCCCGCAATAGCGTCGCCCTGCACCACCGCCACTACCGGCAACGGGTAGTTCTCAACCAGGTGAAGGACATGCTCGATGGGACTCGCGCCCGCCGTGGGCCCGGTCTCGCTGCGTTCACGCAGATCGAGGCCGGCACAGAACGACGGCCCGTTCGCGCGGAGCACCGTCACACGCTCTTTCGCTGATGGTGCGGCCGAGAACGCTGCGGCCAGCTCCTCGAGCATCTCGGCGTTTAGCGCGTTGCGCTTTTCCGGCCGGTTGAGCGTAACCGTGCGGAGGGCGCCCGCGGACTCGATAAGGACGGTAGACATATCTGCTCCTGTTGTTAATGCTCCGAGCCCAGCGGCACCCGCGAAATGATCCGCTTCGATTCGAGCGATTCGATGTCGCTCGGCGACATGCCAAGGAGTGTGCTGAAGACGTAGTCGTTATCCTCGGCAAAGCCCGGCGCGCCCTTGCTAATCGGGACGGGGGTTCCGTTGAGCTTGAACGCGATGCGCGGGTACGGCGTGGCGCCAACCCCCGTTACGTCCACGTACTCAAACCCCGCCCGCGCCCGGACATGCGGGTCTGCCAGGAGTTCAAGAGCGTCGAGCACGGCCGCCGCCGGCACTCCTGCCGCCTGGAGGGCCTGTTGAGCCTCGTAATGGCTGCGGGCGGATGTCCAGCGCTCGATTGGCTCGCGTAGCGCCCCGCGGTGGGTGACGCGGCTCGGCGCGCTCGCGAACCGCGGGTCCTTCGTTAGCGCGGGCGCCTCGATGACGTCACAGAGCGCCCGCCACTGGGCTTCGTCCTCGACGGCGATGGCGACCCACGCGTCGTCACCCTGGCAGCGGAAGACGTCGTGCGGGGCCATCGATGGATGTGCGTTGCCCGCGCGCATCCGTTCGCGGCCGTTCATGGTCCAGTCGAGGTAGGCGTCCGCGAGCACCTGGAACTCGCCTTCGATCATCGCGAGTTCCACGTGTTGCCCTCCGCCGGTGAGGTCGCGGTGCCGCAAGGCCGCCAGGGTCGCGAACGCCGCGTGAATCCCGGCGTTCTGGTCGCAGAAGAAGTTGCCGGGTTTCATCGGTGGGCCATCTTCGTATCCGGTCAGGTGCGACAGCCCGCTCATCGCGTCGATTCCCGGGCCGTAGGCGATGCGATCGCGATACGGCCCGTCGAGACCGAACGCGGGCATGGACACCAGGATGATCCGCGGGTTGACAGCCCGGAGCCCCTCGTAATCCAGGCCCAGATTCCCCATTACGCGCGGGGCGAAGTTCTGGACCACGACATCTGACTGTGCCGCGAGCCGCAGGAACGCATCGCGGCCCTCCGGACGGGCCACATCAAGGCTGATCCCGCGCTTCCCGTGGTTCAGCTCGTTGTAGAGCATGATCCGGTTGTAACTGATGTCCTCTGCGCCCGGCTGCAACGGCGCGGTGCCGGCGGCCACGCGCGGCCGCGCGTTCGGCGCCTCGACCTTGATGACCTCCGCCCCCAGGTCCGCGAGGACGAACGATGCGATCGGTCCCGCGACAGCGTTTGTGAAGTCGATGACGCGAACGCCCGAAAGCGGCTTCGGACCGGCCGGCCGCGGTTGTGTAGCGCTGCCGCCGCGCGTGGTGGGGAGCCAACCAGCTCCGTTGGCCGATCCAAGGACCGGGCTCGGCCCGGTCTGCCACGGCGTGGCGCTCATACGGAATGGGGCGCCCGGCTGGGTTATACGGCCGGCCCCCGGGTGGTCGATTTCGACGAAGCTGCCCCGAGCCCGGTGGTGGGCGTCATCCAGCACGTCTCCAGGCTGCAGGACTTCCGTGAAGGGAAGCCGCAGCGCCTGCGCCTCCTGGACGATCTCGAATCTCGTCCTCTCCGCCAGCCACGGGTCCATGATCCCGTCGACCTCGTCGGCGTGGCCCAGCATCGTCCGGAGGACATCCGGTTCCAGCAGGCGGGGGTTGGGGATCAACGCTCCCAGCAAGTCCTGGTGGCGGTTGTTCGAATGGCAATGGACGTA
>JBGOVF010000198.1:0-5336 GCA_041477975.1 Tepidiformaceae bacterium | reverse complement strand
CATCGCGCCCTCGCTGTTGGCGGCATCGCTAGTATCGCCCCGGCGTCAAATAGAAGTGATGCGGGTCGAGGCGGCGGAGGAGCGTGAGTTCGTCCTCGGTAGGCTCCTCCACCTCCCGGACATGCGGCGCCACGCGCAGGTCCCAGCCGGTCTCGAGCTTCACCGTGTCGGGGTCGAGGTTCGGGAAGACCGCTTCGAGGACCATCTCGCAACTGCCCGATTCGCCTCCATCGGGTGTATCGAATCCGAAGACGCCGAACGTGGAAACGACGATGTTCGGGCCCTGCGGATCGAGCCCCGCCCGCCGGCGCGCGCCAGGCCCGCTGATGTAGCCGGGGCTGGTGTTGAAGTCGACGCGGGAGACGAAGCGCCGCCGCTCCTGCGGCATGATCGTCAAAACGCGCTTCGCCAGGCAGGCGATCTCGGTGTTTCCGCCGGTCCCGCCCAGGCGCCGTTCGGGCGCCAGGTAGTCGCCCATCAGGAGCGTGTTCAGGTTGCCGAAACGGTCCACCTGCGCGGCGGCGAGCACACCGATGTCCACGTTTCCCCCCATCAGCAGCGTGCCCAGGGCATCGACCATATCGGAGACCATGGCCGCGCCGTCGTTGAGGATGAAGTCGTGGATGCCGATGGACGTGCGCGGCACGTCCGGCCGGGGCTCCCAGTCGAACGCGCCGACCTCCGTGCAGACGCGCAGTTCTGGGGCGTGCATCAGTTTCGCGAGTGTGCCGGCGAGCACGGGCAGGCCCATGCCGAGCATGACCGTGCCCTCCTTCGGCATCTCCCGCGCGGCGACGACGCACATGAGTTCGGCGAGGGTGTACTCCATCGCTAGTCGCCCTCCGACTTAGCTCGGTGGCCACTGCCCGACCGTTTTCTCCCCCTCTCCCGCGCAGTCGGGAGAGGGGGCCGGGGGGTGAGGGCGGGATGCCGGCGGCGCCGGCCGGATGAGTCACGTTGTATCTGCACTAGCTCTCCATCCGGAAGCGCAACTGCTTCGCGTAGCCGTAGCGCACGCCGGGCTCGGGCGTGCGTCCAGAGTCGACCGCGATCGCGGCGAGGGCGGCTTCGCCGAAGCGCTCGACGTAGCGGCGCAGATAGCCGGCGTGGTCTTCGACGCCGTAGATCCACTCGTCGGCGTGGGCGTGCCAGAGTTCCTGGCTGCGAACGATCTGGCCCATTCCCGAAACGCCCTGGAATGCGTAGTCGTAATCGTAGTAGCCGATCTGGCCGGCGGGGTGGGCGCCATAGGGCATGTGCACGATGGCCGAGACGCGCAGGCCGGGGACGACCGTGCGGCCGGGGTCGTTGAGCACCGTCTCGTGCGACACGATTTCTTCGACCGAGACGATGACCTTCTTCGCCGCCCAGTAGGCCCAGCGCGCATCGCCCTGGTGTCCCCACACCTGCACGTTGCCGAACTCGTCGGCGCGTTGGGCGTGCAGGAGGGCGACATCCGGCCGCAGCGCGGGCAAGGCCACGTAGGGCTGCCCATCGAACGGTGACTCCATCGCGCGCCACTTCTGCTCGTGCAGGTAGGCGCCGGGATGGTCAACGTTCTTCGGGTCCAGGTAGTCGGTGCCGAGGAACGAGCGGGTGGGGATGAACGGGATGCCCAGGGCGCCGGCCATGAGCATGAGGGCGATCGCCTGGTTGCTGTAGTCCTCGTACTTGAACGTGCCGTCCGACATCATGTCCTGGACGAGGCCGGGGCGTAGCGCGGCGGCCAGGTAGCCGGTGCGCACGCGGTCGGCGCAGCGGCCCATGATGAGCAGCGTGCCCTGCGGCCCGACCGAGGCGCCAATCATCTCCAGGCCCGTCTTGCGCTGGCGCACGACCTCGCGGATGAGCCCGTAGGCCGCCGCGGTGTAGCCCACGTACACGCTGTCGCCGTCCGCGACGAAGCGGGAGATGGCTTCACGTTCGCTCATGACCTTCGACTCTCGCACAACCCCTCCCTGCGGCCTGTGATTCTACCGGGAGTGGCGGTTTCGCTCCTGTTGGCAGTTGGCAGTTGGCAGTTGGCAGTTGGCGGTTGGCAGTTGGCGCCCGGGCCCGGGGCTGCTCTGCGCTCTGCGCTCTTTGCGTGAATATCAGGGCGTCCCCTTAGTGACCATGGTTTCCTCGTTTATCATGATCCGCTATGCTTCCGTCCCCGAGGAGTCTGCGATGTTCGAATCCGCAGAAACTTCCCAAGGCCCGGGTACGCTCCCGTCGGACCGCCGTACGCGGCGTCTCGCGATAACGGCGCTCGCCAACCGCGCCATCGCTCAGAAGCGCGACGCGCAAATCAGCGATGTGCTCGGCAACCAGGACGCCTACCTCGTGACCGAGATGCTGGGCGCCCTGACCGGCGAAGTGGCCGCGCAGCTCATGCTCACCGAGCACCTCCTCAGCCAGGGCTGGGCCTGGGAAGAGATCCTGCGCAACGTCTGGTACCAGGAAGAGCCGCTGCGCAAGGTGGCGACCAGCGGGTAGGCGGCAGCGGTGGGGGCAGGTGATTCAGCTCGGGCTTCCCGCCGCTAGCCGCTCGTTACGGACCGATCAACTCCGAGATCGTTCCAGCGTGTTCGCAATTGTTAGCGTGCGCGATGCGTCAGTCGTGCCACTTGGAAGGGCTTGGAAACGGGCTTCGTGCCGACACTACGACATCGGCCGACTCGACATCGAATAGTAGCGCCCGCCCTGAATGTTGATACCGCATGTGCCACCGATGAATGATGTCCCGCCCGAGCAACGATGGAACCGTCAGCATGTCGGCGCGCTGCTCAAGAATGCCTATCGTCACAAAGTAGCCGAAGAGTTGGGCGCCGTCCGTGAACGTGAGCAGGGCTGGCTCATGGAAAGCGGTGAACCGTCCACCGGCCCCGCGGCCAGTCTCGTCGCGCGCGACGAGTTGAGTGTAGTCGAGGCCAAGGGTGCGCCCATCGCCAGGCATCAGGAAGGTGTAGTCGGCGCCGGTATCCACTAGAAAGGAAAACACCGCGCCCACGTTCAAACGCGGGATGATCAGGCTTCCTTCGATGTACGGACGTTCCGAAGTGTTCCCAAACCGCCCCGTGAGCACGGTTAGAGGATCAGCGTCTGTTCGTGACGATCGATGAACCGGACGAGCACGTGCGAACGGCTCTCGGGGTCGATGCCTAGTAGGAGCTCGTCGATTGAATCCGCCTCCGCGATGACCTTGCCGTCATGCAGTGCGATCCACTTTTCCTCGTGTTCGTCGATCAGGCGCGGATGGTCAGACGAAAGCAATCGTCCAGACTCCTGAGCCTGCTGGATCTCGTTGACGGCCTGTTGAGGGTCGCCTATCAGCCGAAGAAACTCTTCGGTGCGTTCCGGCGTAGCTGCCGCGGTCATTGTTAAGACTCCGCCTCTCCTAGCACCTGACGCGATCCGGGGTGCAAGAACGAGTCAGCGCATGATGGACGAACGAGACAGATCTAGTCAATTGTCCGACTTGACAACCATTCTCTCGAACATCGCCATGCCAGTCTGATCATTGACAGCGTTCTATGTCAATCAAAGGACTCTCAGCGTGTGTTCGAGGCACTCTTCCGCAACTGCCGCATCGCGCGATCCGTAGGAGCAACAATGCGTGATCGACGAGATGTTGTATTGCCCCGAAGCACGGACCCATCAGTTGGCCCGCGCGACGACCATCACCTCGATTTCGTCCAGCTCCAGCGGGCGGCGGGCCCAGCGGCCGGCGGTGCCGCCCCAGGTGTGTTCGACCGCGAAGCCTTCCGATTCGAGCAGCGCGATGAGCTCCGGGAGGGTGTAGAGGCGCTCCTTGTAGCGCATGTGGCCGGCGGCGCCACCGATGGCAAAGTCGTCCTCGCGCACCTGGACCATGGTTGCGGGGTCGAACGCGCCGGAGGCGATGTCGGCGTCGGTGACCTCGCGGATGCGGCGGTAGCCGTTCGGCGTGGTGAGCACGAACGGGCCGCCGGGCTGCAACGAGCGGTGCACGTTCGCGAGGATGGCGCGGTCGTGGGCGAGCGGATCGGCTTCAAGGTCCGGCATGGTGAACGCGGAGCCGCAAAGGCAGAGCGCGGCATCGAACGGCTCGCTGGCGACGTAGCTCGTCGCGTCCGCGTGGCGCCAGTCGACTTCGACCCCGGCCTCGTTGGCCTTGGCCATCGCCTGCTGAAGCATGCGCGACGACAGGTCCACGCCGGTCATCCGGAAACCGCGGCGGGAGAGCTCGATCGAATGACGGCCGGTCCCACAGCCGAGGTCGAGGATGCGCGCGCCTGGTTCGAGCGCGAGCACGGCGACGAGGAAGTCGACCTCGGCGATGGTGTGCTTCGTAAACGCGCCGCGGTCGTAGAACGGCGCGTGACGGTCATAGAAAGCTTCCCACTGGTTCGAGGCCACGACCGAAGCATAGAGCGAAGAGGAAAGGGCGAAGAGCGGGGAGCAGCACCGGGCCTCGGGCCTCCCGCGCCTCAGACTCGATTGTGGAGGCAGCCGGATGAGCGCCCGTGGTGACTCGTTGCCGGACGCTCCCTCACGGTCGCGGCTCTGATTCGAGCGCGGCGCGTCGTATCCTGCGGGCATGACCCAACTGGACGTGGAGATTCGCGAACTGCGGCCCGAGCTGAAGTTCGAGTGCCTGTCGTTCTTCGATGACAAGGCGTTCGTCGATCGCCCGGAATGGGCGGGCTGCTACTGCCGCTTCCCGCACGCCAGCCACGCGGGGGGGGAAAGTGGGACATCGATGCCCGCGAGGAGAACCGCGCCGCGGCCTCCGCGACGATCGACCGCGGCGAGATGCATGGTTACCTGGCGTACGTCGACGGACGGCCGGTGGCCTGGTGCAACGCCAACCTGCGGAGCAGCGACACCATTTCGATCCCGATGAGCGCGATCCGCAGACCATCGGCACGATCGCCTGTTTCGTGGTGGCCGAGCGGTACCGGCGCCAGGGCATCGCCGGTCAGTTGCTCGCCGCGGCCTGCGAAGGCTTTCGGCGGGCGGGCATCGCGGTCGTCGAAGCCTACCCCCGCCCCGACATCGATTCGGCGGCCGAAAACCACCTCGGGCCGCTTTCGCTGTACCTGGCGGCCGGCTTCGAAGTCGTGGGCAAGGAGGATTCGAGCGTGCTGGTGCGGAAGCAGTTGTAGCGAAGAGGGGAGAGCGCAGAGCAAAGAGCGCGATACCTCAGTCGCGCCGCATCCGGCGGTGGAGCAGTTCGGAAGGCGTCGGCTGAGCGGCCCGGCCGGATGCGTAAAGCAGCATCCCCGCGTGCCGGGCGTAATGCACGCTCACGCAGTCCGCGAGTTTGCGCGTGAGCCAGAACGGCATGACCGGGGCGAACCTTCACCGGGATG
>JBGOVF010000063.1:0-9178 GCA_041477975.1 Tepidiformaceae bacterium | reverse complement strand
ATGAGAACAGCATCACGAGGAACGTGGGCAGCCGGCGGCGCCCGTAGCCCAGGCGAGCAACCTCCACCCAACGGGCGTCGTCGTGGCAGCTCGCGTGGACGCGCTGGGCAGGGATCGCCCCGGCGAGCTCGTTCGCTTCGGGGTCAGGCAGGGTCCGGATCCAGTCTTCGATGGTAGCCTGCGCCACCTCGGCGAGGTCGATCACGGAAAGCGCCGCCAGGCGGCGGTCTGGCGACCCGTCCTGGATTTCGGTGACCAGCTCGGGCGTGGTCATGCGCCGGAACGCGGTCTCGTTCTTCTGCCAGCCGGTGTATTCGGGCGGTAGGCGGCGCTCCATGCCGGCAGGATAGCCTAGAGCCCGCGCCATCGCCCTCGGGGAAACAACGAATGCTAGACTCGAACTCATGGAAGTCTTGCAGTTCAAGCGCCACCGCCGCCTGCGGGGCAGCGCGGCGATCCGCGGATTGGTGCGCGAAACCGAGCTCACCACCAGCCACCTCGTCTACCCGTTGTTCGTGGATGCAAAGCTCAATGGCCGTCAGCCAATCAAAGCAATGCCCGGCCAATCGCGCCTCGGCCTCGACGAACTCGCCGCCGAGGCAAAGTCACTTGCGGGCCTGCGTGTGCCCGCTGTGCTCCTTTTCGGGTTACCCGGGACGAAGGACGAGCGCGGGAGCGGCGCCTACGCTCGCGACGGCATCGTCCAGGAGGCGATCCGCCGCCTGAAGGACGCCAATCCGGAACTCTGCGTCGTCGGTGACGTCTGCCTCTGCGAATACACCAGCCACGGCCACTGCGGCATGCTTCGCGCCGACGGGACCGTCGATAACGACGCCACCCTGCCCTTGCTCGCCGAAACCGCGGTCACCATGGCTGAGGCGGGCTGCGACATCATCGCCCCCAGCGACATGATGGACGGACGCGTCATCGCGATTCGTTCAGCGCTCGATAGCGCCGGATTCGCTGAGACTCCCATCCTGTCGTACGCGGCGAAGTTCGCGAGCGCCTTCTACGGCCCCTTCCGCGAAGCGGCAGACAGCGCTCCTGCATTCGGCGACCGCCGCGGCTACCAGATGGACCCGGCGAACGGCCGCATGGCCATGGATGAAGTCCTCACCGACATTGCCGAAGGCGCCGACATGGTGATGGTCAAGCCAGCGCTGCCGTACCTCGATCTCCTGCGCCAGGTCCGCGATGCCGTCGACGTGCCGGTCGCGGCCTACAACGTCAGCGGCGAGTACAGCATGCTCATGGCCGCCGTAGCGAACGGCTGGCTGGACGAAGCACGCGCAATCGATGAGGTGCTCACGAGCATCCGCCGCGCCGGCGCGGACATTGTCATCACGTACCACGCAAAGCAGTGGGCGGCGAGGCAGTAGGACCGATGCCGATCAGGCGCGCTTGAGCGCGACCGGGCTCGGCATGGCTGTGGATAGCACCGTCCGGCGAGCCGGCGGTGGATCCTGGCAGGCCTGGACGAACGCCCGATCGACCACGTCTATCAGGCCGCGCGTGCGGGCTTCCACCCGGACGTGCGCGACCGTCGCCGAAATCGTTGCTTCGAATCCCGTCCAGTCCTCGCAGCGCAACACGCGCAAGTGACGGGACGATTCGTTCCATTCGACGATTAGCCGCGCATGGGAGGCGGGCCCGGCACAGTAGCGCGTGTAGCCTCCGAGATACTCCTGGTTCACGTGCAGACCACGTGCCGTCGGGTCGATTCCGGCTCTCGACAGGCCATCCCAGAGTTCGCCAAGCGAAAGGAGCAGTCTGAATGCAACGTCTGAAGTGTCTGCGCGCAAGTGGTTCCCTGTCGGTGTGATGTGCGAACTCTACGATCCCCCGCAGACCGCAAGCCGGATTCTACGCTACCTGCGGGTGCTCCATGCAACCCGTACATACGAGCTATAGAGCCAAACCACAGCGTTAACTAGCGAGCACTCAAATATGTCGCCAACCCATCCTCGAGCGCTGTCAGCGGCAACCCGAACATGGCCTGGAGCG
This sequence comes from Tepidiformaceae bacterium, assembly GCA_041477975.1. Lineage (GTDB taxonomy): Bacteria > Chloroflexota > Dehalococcoidia > Tepidiformales > Tepidiformaceae > JBGOVF01. The sequence continues at coordinate 7,174 of JBGOVF010000063.1, read as the reverse complement.
GGCCGTTGTCGGCCACGCCGTCCATTGTGATGAAGTCGATCGCGTCGGGCGTTAACGGTCTTCCCGGTGCGAACTGGACGACGCTCGCAAGGGCTTTCATCAGCGGCTTGGGATTGTGGAACAGGAGCCGCCGCTTGCCAGCAACTTCCAGGGCGCCGCGGATCACCTCGTCCATCGTCAGGACCACCGGCCCGCCGATCTCGAACAGCTTCCCCATCGCCGAAGAATTTCCGATGGCGGCCGCCACATGCGCCCCGAGGTCCGGGGCGAACAGCGGGTTGATCCGCGTCTTCCCGTTCCCGATGACCGGGATGAACGGAAGAAAGCGCGCGAACCCGAGGAAGCGGTTCAGAGAGACATCGCGTTTCCCGAAAATCCAGCTCGGCCGAAAGATGGTGTAGGGCAGGCCGCTGGCCATGATGTACTGCTCCTCCTGCCATTTGCACCGGAGCCAGTGATACGGGGCCGTCTCGTCCGCCCCGACGCCGCTCAGCCCAATGAATTGGCCGACGCCCGCCGCACGCGCCGCGTCGACCAGGTTCTTCGTCCCCCCAAGGTCGATCCGCTCGAAGGTGTAGCCCTTGCCTGGATTCTCGATCGGCGAGTTCGGGAACTGGACGGCGTCCACCACGGCATCGGCGCCCCTCAAGTTCTCGGGCAGCCCGTCTGGCGACATCACGTCGCCTTGCTGCCAGGTCGCCCGCGGGTCCAGCGGGTCGCCCTCTGGGATGCGGCGCGAAAGGACGGTGACCGCGTGCCCGGAGGCCAGGAGCGCCGCCGTAATCTCACGGCCGAGGAAACCTGTCCCGCCGGCGACAACCACGTTCACGGCTTACCTCCGGGCGCCGGCTCAGTGAACCGTCTCATCACCCACTGTACGACCGCGATCGAGATACCCCGCGTGTGCGGGCGCACCCGCTCCCCGCGAAAGCCGGCCCTATCCTCGGCGTGGTCGGAGGCGTCATGACGCTGGTCACCTGGTCTTCCCATTTCGCCGTCCCGGCTGAGCGGCTCTTCGCGTTCCACCGGGACGCACGCAACCTCCCGCGAATCTCGCCGCCGCTCCTATGCTTTCAGTTGGTCACGCCCCCGGCCGTATCCGCGCCCGGCGACTCCCAGGTCTTCCGGATGGGCCTGGGGCCATTCCAGAGCAACTGGAAGGCTCGCATCACGCACGTCATCGAACCGCGGCTCGTCGAAGATGTCCAGGAACGCGGGCTATTTCGTTCGTGGCGGCACCAGCACCGGGTGGCTACAGATGGAGATGGGAGCCGCCTGACCGACGTCGTGACGTTCCGTCTGTTCCCCGGTCCGGCGGGGGAGATCCTGGACTACTTCACCGTGCGCCCCGCGCTCATCGCGATGTTCGCCTGGCGCCATTGGCGCACGCGCGCTCTGCTTCGGACAGTTTAGCGACCGTCCGGGAGATTCTTTAGCTCGACACGAACATTATCGCCCCGTCCCCTGCTAGAGTGCCGTTCGCCACCGCGAAGGAAGTGCCATTGGACGACTGCGTGATTTGCCACCATTACGGCACGAAGCCCCGCAAGGCCGCCGGCTTCGTCGGTCTCCTCACTTCAATCGAAAGCATCGTCAACAACGCCGCCGAGCGGTTGGACCAGGGCGGCGGGCCGGCCGCGCACGTGGTGGTCCCCACCTGTCCAGAGCACGCTGTCGATGTCTATCGCGGCCGTGTTGAAGGCGTCGCCATGGCCTGGAAGTTCGCGGCCGCTCCGAGTAGCCCGGTTACAGAGCTCGCTCCCCGAAGTCGCGAAGGAGCGTCCGCATTCCCAGTTTGAAGACCACCTTGCCGTTGATCACCACCACCTCATTGTTCAAGTAGAGCTGGACCGCCCGGCTCAGCACCCTCCCTTCAAGGGCGCGCCCCTTCCGCCGCACATCGTCCACAGAGTCCACGCCGACGTCGATCTGAAACACGTCCTGGATTACTCCGTCCTCCAAGGGCCGCCGGTACGGGCTGACGAGCGTATGGCAGGCTCGACCTGGTGGCATCTTCGCTCGCCACTCCCTATAGTTCGCCCGCCATGAACAGTTGCGGAGGCCGCAGCGGCGGTATGCGTTTTTCCAAGACATCCATAGGCGCGCGCGTGGTCGTACCGTTGGAAGGCAAGCCGGAGCCACGCACGCGCGTGGCTGGCGCGCGCTGCCCGGACAGCGACCGAGGAGGTACGAGAAGCCGATTAATAGCGTGTGAACGTGGCTGCCAAAGCCGTAAAGGTTTGTTGACTTTAAGCCTTACGGCGCGCACCTTACCGTCCGGTTAATCGAAAGTAGGAGGGAACCACCAACGATGACCAACCCTAAGTGGAGGATGCTCCTTAGCTTCCTCGCGATCCTCGTGGTCCTCGCCATTGGCGTCGCCTGTGGGGACGACGACAGCGGCGGCACCACCCCCGCCGCCGGCGGCACGACGGCCGCCGGCACAACCGCCGCTCCGAAGCCTTCTGGCACGATCACCGTCAAGACGATTCAGTTCGAGAGCTGGGACCCCCACTTCTCCGACTTCAACCAGGACATCGAACACTTCTTCATGGTGTGGCGTGGCCTGTACCACATGGACAAGGACAACAAGCCCGCGGCCGCAATGGCCGACGGTGCGCCGACCGTTTCTGCTGATGGCAAGACGTATACCGTCAAGGTCAAGCCCGGCTTGAAGTGGTCCGATGGCCAGCCGCTGGACGCGAACGACTTCGTGCTCGGTGTCCAGCGGACGTGCAACCCGGATAACGCCGGCCATTACCAGTACATCCTGACCGAGATCGTCGGCTGCGATGCCTATTACGGCGCCGCGAAGAAGACTCCCGCCGAGAAAGCCGACCTTCTCAAGGCCGTCGGCGTGCGCGCCGTCGATGCCAACACCATCGAATTCAAGTTGACCGACCCGGTGCCAACGTTCGCCACCAAACTCGCGCTCTGGCCAACGTTCCCGGCGCCGAAGCACAAGCTTGCGACGGTGGACGCCAAGTGGCCGGCACCGCTGGACAACGTCTACAACGGCCCCTTCAAGCCTTCCGAGTACACCGAGAAGGACCACATGACGCTGGTCCCGAACGACCAGTACTCCGGCGCCTCGAAGGCGAAGGTTGAGAAGCTCGTCCTCCGCTACATCGATGACCCCGCTGTGGCGTTGAACGCGTATCGCAACAACGAAATCGATGCCACCCTCGTGCCCACCACTCAGCTGGACGCGGTCAAGGCCGACCCCACCCTCAGCAAGGAACTCGTTTCCTACGCCAGCACGCGCACGCTGGGGCTCGAGCCGAACCTGAAGGACCCGCTCATGGCCAAGAAGGAAGTGCGGCTCGCACTCTCCCAGGCCACCGACCGCAAGACCTTCAACGACGTAGTAAACAAGGGCGCCTTCGTTGCTTCGACCAACTGGATGCCTCCGGATCGCTCGGGCACCAAGGCAGGCACCTACGACGCCGCAATCGGCTTCGACGTTACGAAGGCCAAGGACAACCTCGCCAAAGCGGGTTACCCGGGGGGCGCAGGCTTCCCGAAGCTGACCCTTCTTCAGACTGAGTCCGCGGGAAACCACACCGTCGGCGAGTTCCTTCAGTCCCAGTGGAAGAAGAACCTGGGGATTGACATCATCCTCGAGTTCACCGACTCCAAGACCCGCTCGTCACGCTTCAACAGTGGCGACTTCCAGCTCGTCCTCGGCGGCTGGGGCGAGGACTACCCGGACCCGGAGAACTGGATCCTGGGCCTCTACGAAACCGGCGGATCGATCAACAAGCAGAGCTGCTCGATGCCCGAAATCGACGCCCTCATCAATAAGGCGAAGTTCAACCAGAAGGACGAGGAACGCCGTCAGCAGTACCGCGACATTGAGAAGCTGATTGTCGAGAACATCTGCGGACAGGGCCCCATCTACCAGAGCGCCATCCACGCCGTCGTCAAGCCCTACATCAAGGGAATGGTTGAATTCAAGCAACCCAACGACCACCAGGTTCCCGGCGACAACAACGTCGAGAACTGGACCACCTCCAAGAAGTAACCGGTTCGGGCGGCTGGCTCAACGCCGGCTGCCTTCCGGGCAGATCACCTAGCAACTGGACGGGGCCCATAGTGGGCCCCGTCCAGTTCCACTCTGGTGCAGCAGTATGGTTGCTTATGCCACGCGGCGGATCCTCCTCATCATCCCGCTCCTGTTTGCCGTCGCAACCGTCACATTCTTCCTCATGCACTCAGTCCAGGGCGGCCCGTTCGACCAGGACAAACCCCTCTCTGACTCGGCCCGTCAGCGCCTAAACGAGCGCTACCACCTTGATGGATCCCTCGGCTCCCAATACGTCAACTACCTCAAGAACGCAGTCACAGGAGACCTCGGCATCTCCTTCTCGAACGACCGCGACGTGCGCACGATCATCCGGGAGCGCTTCCCGGTTTCGCTCCAGCTCGGGCTCTGCGCGTTCGCATTCGCGATAACGTTAGGGCTGACTCTCGGAGTCATTGCAGCGGTCAACCAGAACGGGATCGGCGACTACGTCGGGGTTTTCCTCGCGACTGGCGGGGCTGCCTTACCAAGCTTCATCCTCTGCCCGCTCCTCGTCATCCTCTTTTCGCTCAAGCTCCACTGGTTCGACGTGCTCGGCTTCGAACTCTTCAATTACAAGAAGATGGTCCTGCCGACGGTCGGGCTCGGCATGCTCCCCGCCGCATTCATCGCCCGCATCGCCCGCGCCTCCATGCTCGACATCCTGCGCCAGGATTACATCCGTACCGCCCGCGCCAAAGGCGTGACCGAATTCGTCGTCGTCGTCCGTCACGCAGTGAAGAACGCCATGATCCCCGTGCTCACTGTCCTCGGGCCTATCTTCGCGAATCTGATTACGGGCTCATTCATCGTCGAGAACGCGTTCTCCATCCCGGGGCTCGGCCGTACGTTCGTCCAATCTGTCCTCATCCGCGACTATGGGGTGATAATGGGCGTCACGCTGTTCTACGCGGCCGTGATCGCGTCCATGAACCTGATCGTCGACTTGCTTTACGCCTACGCCGACCCACGCATTCGCCTTTAGGAACACGCCAATGGCTTCCGACACCGGCACAATCGCTCAGCCGTTCGACTTCACCCGGGACGAGTTCCGAACCAAGCAACGCGGCCTCTGGTCGCAGGCGTTCAGGCGACTGGTGCGCAATCGGTTGGCCCTGGTTGCCGCTGTTCTCCTCACGGTAGTGACGATCGTCGCGATCTCCGGTCAATTCATCGGCGCTGTTGAACGCTACCCTTCGAACGAGCAGCAGTATGAAAACGTGCTCGGCAGCCCCAGCAGCACGCATTGGCTCGGCACCGACGCTTTGGGCCGCGATTCGTGGTCCCGGCTGCTCCAGGGCACGCTCTTTTCCCTGAAGGTCGGCATCGGCACCCAGTTCGTGGTCCTCATCATCGGTATCACGGTTGGAATGGGAGCGGCCCTCGGCGGCAAGGTCAGCGACGGGATCCTCATGTGGTTCACCGACCTCACCTACGCGTTTCCGGATCTTCTCGCCATCATCCTCATGCGCCAGGTACTCCTCGGCCGTGACTGGCCGATCCTCGGCTCGGGAGACCCGCAAATACCCGGCCTCAACGCATCCCTGTTAGTAACGATTGTCGCGATCTCCATCGTCAGTTGGGTCACCGTCGCGCGCCTCATTCGCGGCCAGATGCTGTCACTCAAGAACCAGGATTACGTGCTCGCCGCCAGGGCCATCGGGGCGAGCCCCTGGCGCGTCGTCCGCAGCCACATGCTCCCGAACACGCTCAGCACGGTCATCGTCGCCGTGACGTTTGGCATCCCCCTGGCCATCTTCGCGGAAGCTGCCCTGGGCTTCATCGGCCTGGGCGTACCGCCCCCGGATACCAGTCTCGGCCAGCTCATGGGTGATGGCTACGCCTACCTCTTCGCCGATAACTTGTTGGTTGTCTGGCCGGCTATCACGGTTGCCATGCTGATGCTGTGCTTCACCTTCCTCGGCGACGGTTTGCGCGACGCGCTCGACCCGCGCACGCGCAAATAGGGGAAACCGGGGTTTGGCGCGTCCGCGCGACGGCTGGTACCATCGAAAAGTTGTTCCGGGGCTGTAGCTCAATCGGGAGAGCGCAACACTGGCAGTGTTGAGGTAGAGGGTTCGAATCCCTCCAGCTCCACCACTTTTTGAACCTGAACACGCCGCGACAAAGGCCCCATTTCGGGGCCTTCGCACATTTGACAGCAACCGGTGACAGCAACCCGGTTTCTACTTGACCGATTATCGGACGGACCCCCCGAAAACGCTGCCCCGGTCCTGGCTCGCGAGTCGCCCCAGCAGGCACTGTCGCAGGATGGCGTTGCCCCGATCTGACGGGTTACAAAAAAATAGGGTCCACCGGACCTCAAGAAACGCTCCTCTCGGCCCAATCCGGCCTTCGCACGGCGGAATATACTCGCCGCGACCAGAATTCCGGATCGATACCTGCTATCTGGTTCGTCTATCAGCCGGGGGGAGTGCCATGCGCGTTGTAGTTGCACTCGATGGCAGCAAGTTCGGTGAGAACGCCGCCGCGGCAATCGCACCCTGGGCTCGCGAAGCGGGCGCGAGCGTTGTGCTGATGACCGTCCGCCATCCCGCTGATTTCCACGGGACCTGGGCTGCTCTGAGCCCCGCGACTGGCGAGCCGGCTGGCTACGTCCGTGCGCTGCCCGGAGGGACCATCACCACTCCCCTCATCGCAATGGGCGAACGACTGCCCGTTGTCGCTGAGGACCGCACGCAGGCCCTGGAAAGAGCCCGGGTCGAAACCGAAGAGTACCTGGATGGAATCGTTGAACGGTACTTCAAAGGTGTCGCCGCGGAGGTATCCGTCCAATGGTCGGAGCAAACTGCCGAGGCGATCGCCCACTGTGCCGAGGAGAAAGACGCCGACTTGATCGCGATGGGGACGCACGGGCGATCCGGCCTGAAGCACGCTCTCCTCGGAAGCGTCGCGGAGGCTGTCGTCCGCACTTCGCCGGTGCCCGTTTTCCTCGCTCGAGACGGGATGCGCCTGGCACGGGCCGGCGAGCGCGTGTCCGGCGCCGGTGGAGTCATCCCTTCATGAACGCATCCGACAGGGGTTGCCGTGGTGAAAGTGGTAGCGAGTGTCGTTCGGTTCCCAGCGGAGAGAGGCCGCCTTCCGGTCGCT
>JBGOVF010000265.1:0-4272 GCA_041477975.1 Tepidiformaceae bacterium | reverse complement strand
GGCCGGCACCACGAGATCGTAGCGCCGGTTCGAAAGCGCCTCGAGGCAGCGGAGCGAATCCGGGTCACGTCGGTCCGCCGCCGCGATAAGCGGTCCCGCATCGACAATGACGATCAACGAATTTCGTCCGCCCACTGTCCGGCCAGGAACTCGTCGAGGTCCGCCGCATACGGAGGGCCGTCGCTTTCGAAAATCCCCGCCCACGGAATGTGACGCCGGCCTTCCGTCGTGGCCTCAGGCTCCACTTTGCGTCGCACAAGCTCCGACACGCTCAGCCCGCGCCGCCGCGCCTCGCGCTTCAGCCGATCCGCCTGTTCGTTCGTCAATGTCACGGTTATGCGCTGCATACGATCATACTAGCATACGGCCCGCAGGCCCTATGCCTTCGGCGCGCCCTCAAGCCCCTTCAACGCCGCGATCACTTCCGTCACGTGCCGCCCGATGAGCAGGTCGTGCCGCATCGCCGCCCGGATCACGCCTTCCTTGTCGATCACGTACGTCACCCGCGCCGTCATCCCTGGTATCAGCCCCCGCGCGCCGTACAGCCCGATGACCTTCCGCTCGGGGTCGGCGATCAGGCGAAAAGGCAATGTGTGCCGTTTCCGAAATGCCTGGTGTCTCTCCTCGCCGTCGCGGCTCACACCGTAGATTTCGGCGTCGTATGCCCCAATCTCGTCGTAGTTGTCGCGAAACCCGCACGCCTCGGCGGTGCACCCAGTCGTGAAGTCCTTGGGGTAGAAGTACAGCACCACGTTCCGCATGCCCCGCTGTTCGGCCAACGAAAACGTCGTCCCGTCGTCGAGCTGCGCGGTGAAGTCCGGAGCGATAGTCCCCACACGAAGCATGCCGCCATTATCGCCCGGCGCTGCGGGTGGTGCTCGCCCCAGCCGCCCGCGCCCCTCACAATCGGCGGACGCACTCCTGCCAGGAGATCCCACAATGAAACAGCAACGCATGTTCGGCCTCTGGGAGAGCCCGGTCACGGCCCGCAGCCTCGCCGCGAGCCTCCGCCTCAACGAACCCGCCTGGGATACCGGCGGCGAAACGCTCGGCTGGGTTGAGGGGCGCTCCGACCGCGGCGTGCTCGTCGTCCAGGACCTCGATGACCACGCCACCCGCGACCTCACAGCGGACATCTCCGTTCGCGCATTCGTTGGTTACGGCGGCGGCGATTTCACCCTGGCCCACGGCGTCGCCTACTTCGTCGCGCAGGCCGACCAGCGCATCTACCGCCAGCCACTCGCCGGCGGGCCGGCCCGACCGATCACACCGGCGTTCGGCGCCGCCTCCAGCCCCGCCGTCTCCCCGGACGGCCGCTGGCTCGCCTACGTCCACACCTACGAGGACGTCGACGCGATCGCCATCGTCGATACGGAAGGCAAGCACTGGCCTGCCCGTTTCAGCGAAGGCCGCGACTTCTACATGCAGCCAGCCTGGCACCCCGCCGGGGATCGTCTCGCCTGGGTCGAATGGGACCACCCGAACATGCCCTGGGATGGGACGGAACTGAAGGTCGCGACCGTTGCCTTCCCGGAAGGCAGCCTGCCGGTCGCGACGACTGCCGCGGTCGTCGCCGGCGGCAAAGAGACTTCCGTATTCCAGGGCGCCTTCACCCCGGACGGCGGCTCCCTCGTCTACATCTCCGATGAGACGGGCTGGGGCCACCTCTACCGCCGCGACCTCGCCACTGGCCAGGCGACCGCCCTTACCTCCGGCGAAGCTGAATACGGCCTCCCAGCCTGGAACCAGGGCCAGCGCAACTTTGCCGTCACCGCCTCCGGTACGGTCGTCGCCGTACGCCAGGAGCGCGGCTTCCACACGCTCGTCGCCATCGATAGCTCCGGTCGCTCCCGCGACATCCCCCTGGCGGGTTACGCGAGCCTCTCGCAGCCAGCCGCATCGAAGTCCGGCGAGCACGTGGCCCTCGTCGGCAGCGCGGGACAACAGCCTCCGCGCGTCCTCGTGGTCGACGTCGCCGAATCGCCGGCCCACCCCTCGGTCCGCCGCCGCTCGGATAGCGAGTCGGTGCCGCGCGCCGGCCTCTCCGCTCCCGAAGCAGTCTCCTGGCCGTCGTTCGACGGTCAACAGGCGCACGGGCTCTACTTCCCGCCCTCCAGCGAAACCTTCGTCGGCGCCGGGGCGCCACCCCTGATCGTCCTCGTCCACGGCGGCCCCACGAGCCAGGCAACGGCTGGCTGGGCCGCGCAATCGCAGTTCTTTGCCACGCGTGGCTATGCGGTCCTCGTCCCGAACTACCGCGGCAGCACCGGCTATGGCCGCGAGTACATGCTCAAGCTGCGCCAGAGCTGGGGTATCTACGATGTCCAGGATTCCAAGTTCGGCGCCCAATCGCTCGCCGAGCGGGGCCTCGCCGACCCCACACGGCTGGTGATTATGGGCGGCAGCGCGGGCGGCTACACCGTCCTCCAGTCCCTCGTCGAAATCCCGGGCTTCTACAAAGCCGCCATCTGCATGTTCGGCGTGGCCAACCAGTTCACCCTCGCCAGCGACACGCACAAGTTCGAACAGCGCTACCTCGATACCATGCTTGGCCCGCTCCCCGAAGCGGCCGCTCTGTATAAGGAACGGTCACCCATCTTCCACGTGGCGAAGATCGTCGACCCCATGGCCGTCTTCCAGGGCGACATCGACCGAGTGGTCCCCCGCGAGCAAAGCGACTCTATCGTTGCCTCGCTGCGAGCCCGCGGCGTGCCCCACGAGTACCACGTCTACGAAGGCGAAGGTCACGGCTGGCGCAAGTCCGAGACGATCGAGAAGTTCTACAACTCGGTTGAGGCCTTCCTGAAGCAGTACGTCCTCTTCGCCTAGGACCCGTCCCCAACCCACAGCGCCTGCCCGCGGCTGAACGCCGCGTTTCGTGCCACCATCGCGTCAAGTTCACGGCCAAACTCCGGCCCGAGCAGTTCGACGGCCCGCCATCGCCGCAACGGTATCTCCCCGCCCAGCCGCCGCCTTTCCGTTACAGCCAACAGGAAGCTCACGGCATCGCCTGCATCCAGCGACGCCAGCACTCGGCATTCGAAAAGTGCCACGCCGCCCGGAAAATACGGGTCGCCGGCCGCCGTCAGCTCATGCTCTACGTCGTCCAGCTTCGGCCCATCATGCCCTGATCGGAAACCCAGCGACGGCACGAGCGCCGCTTGCTCCTCACTCAACACCGTCAGCGCGGCGGTGCCGCTCTCCGCCACCAGCCCGCACGTGTAGTTGTTCTTCCAAAGCATCACCTGTAGCCGCGGTTCCTCCGGGACGATGCTCGCGTTCATCGCCAGGGCGGCGATCTGCGCATTCGGCCCACCAGGCCCCTGCGACCCCACGGCGAACAGCGGCCCCGAAAACAACGTAAGCGGGTCAGCGGGCAAGGGCGGCGGCGAACTCACGGCACCGAGCATAGTCCTCGTTGCCCCCGCGCAGCGAGTGGCACCTGGACGTTCGCCGCGTACAATTCCTGTATGCCGGTATCCATGCCAGATTGCCTTTTCTGCCGGATGGCCTCCGGCGAAGTTCCCGTCGACCGGATCGCCCAGAACAACCACGCCTTCGCCATCCGCGATGTGAATCCGCGCGCGCCTATCCACGCCCTCGTCATCCCGAAGGAGCACGTCGATAACGCCCGCGAGTTCGAATGGAACCACGCCGAGCTCCTCGCCGGCATGTTCGTCCTCGCCAAAGACGTGGCCCGTGTCGAAGGAGTCTGGGAAGGTGGCTACCGCCTCACCTTCAACGTCGGGGACGCCGCGGGCATGACCATCCACCACCTCCACCTCCACCTGCTCGGCGGCCGCAAGCTCGGCCCCGAAGGCTGATGCCCGCGGATATCGCGGCTCAAATCGCGGCCGTTCGCGCCGAACTCGAAACGCGTCCGCAAGGGCTCGTCGCTCACGTCAATCGCGTCCTCGTCGAAGCCCTGGACCTCGCCGCGCGCTGGGACGTCGATCCGGCCCGGGTCGAACTCGCCACGTGGGGCCACGACCTCTTTAGGTCTTACCCGCCCGTCGAGCAGCTCCGGCTCTCCGCCGAGTGCGGCCTGCCGCTCACCGAAGCCGACCGCGCCGATCCCGTCCTCCTCCATGGCCCCATCGCCGCCGCCGTCCTGCGCGCGCGTTTCGGGGTGACCGACGACGAAGCAGTGGCTGCCGTCCGCGATCACACCCTCGGCCATACGGCCATGCCGATAATCGCCAAAGTCATCCTGCTCGCCGACAAGGTCGAAGAGCGCAAGCGAAAACGTGCGCCGGTGATGAAACTGATCCG
>JBGOVF010000247.1:0-4455 GCA_041477975.1 Tepidiformaceae bacterium | reverse complement strand
GGGCAATCGCGATCAACGACCTTGGGACGCTTCGCGAGTACGGAGACGCGGTGCTGAAGGACTGCATGTTGTACCTGAAGAACGTGCCCGAAGAGGTACTGAACGAGGTTCAGATGATCCGGCCGCTGGGCGAGATGCCGAAGTGGCGCGTGTTCCGGCAGGTGGTGATGACGCACGGGTTCATGCACCTGGGCGAGATCAACGCGATCAAAGGGCAGCAGGGGATGGGGTTCTTTATCTAGCGGGCCCTCACCCTCCGACCCTCTCTCCCAACTGCGCGGGAGAGGGGGAGTCAGGGATCGCCGAAGCCTGGCTGTCGGCGCTATCGCCCTTGTCTGGAGGAGCAAGTTCACTGGTCGTCGCGCTGGGAGCGAAGGAATTCTTCGACATCGAGGACGAGGTCTTCGCCTGCGGGGAGCGGGCCGCCCGCCGGAGGCGAGCCTTCGTCGAACTGGCCGGAATCGGCGGCATTTTCGAGGCGGCGGACGTAGTCGACGATCTCCTGGTTGCCGGAGATCGCGGTGTCGATTTCCGCGACGAAGCGCTTGCCGGCGGCGGTGAGCTCGCTGAAGTCGAATTCGAGGCCGACGATCTCCTGGAGGCGGCGGAGCAGGGCGGTCGTGGCGGGCGGGTTTTGGGCTGTGGTTATGTAGTGAGGGACGTTCGCCCAGAGGCTGGCGGCGGGGATGGATGAGCGGCGAAGCGAGTCCTGGAGCACGCCAACGATGCCAGTTGGGCCCTGGTAGCGCGAGGCCGAGAGGTTCAGGCGGGCGGAGAGTTCTGGATCCTGGGCGCTGCCACTGACGCGCACCTCGCGGGTGTGGGGGACATCGGCCTGCAGCGCACCGAGCGAAACGGCCATGCCCACTTCGAGGTCACTGAAGAGCGAGGAATAGCACCGCACGAAAGTCTCCCAGCGGAGATTTGGTTCGATGCCGATCGCGATGACGAGGTCATGCGGGCCGGTGGGGTTGCGGGCGTAGAAAAATTCGTTCGTTGGCCAGACCACTTCGCGCGTTCCGCGTGAGTCGATTCGGACCGAGGGACGGGTTTCCTTGAAGTCGTAGAACGCGTCCGAATCGATGGTTGCGAATTTGCGGGCGCCGAGGCGGCGAAGGATGAAGCGCGCGGCGTTCGTGGCGGCGGAAGCGGCATCGTTCCAGCCCGCGAACGCGACGACCGCCACGGGATCGTGGAGGTCCGGGCGGCGCTCGATGGTGAGATGCTCCATGAGGGCCAGAATATCAGACGGTACGAGGAGGCGGTTTCGAGCGCGGGCTAGTAGGGGAGGCCTTCCTTACCGAAGAGGACGCGGGCGTAAGAGGCGCGGCCAAGGTGTCCGTTCCCGTGGCCGATGAGGCCGTGGCTGATGGCCTCCATACGCGAGACATCGCCCCACGGTCGGATGAACTGGAAGGTGCGCAGGTAGTCATCGGACATGGCGGCGATGCGGGGGACGACGGCCGCGGCGACCGCGCGGGCGTAGCGGTCGAACTCCGTGGGCGCCGGGAAGCGGAGGGCGTAGGCGTCGTCGCTGTTCATGCCCGTGCCCTGGTCGACCTTTGGGAGGCCCCATGCGTCGTGGAATGACCCGGCGAGCCAGACGGGCTGCTCACGGTCGAAGACGAAGTGGACGATGTTGTCGACGGTGCGGACGACGTGCCAGACATCCCAGCCGAGTGAGTTGGTCATGCCGCCGCGGGTGTCGCAGAGCTGTTCGACGGTGAGGCCGTCGACGGCGCGTTCGCAGTACTGCAGAAGCCGTTCGATGAGGCGGGCGTATTGGGCCGCATCCGTGGCTTCGGCGCCGAATCCGGGGAGGTTGGGCATGGACGGGCGCTCCTGGCGTTGGCGCCGCCGAAACCTTTCCGGTGGCGCAGAGGATCAGAGTGGCAGACAACGTGCGCTGTTGAGAACGAACGCCGCCGCTGCTGGCGCCGCGGCGGACGTGGTCGCAAGGAGCCTTTGGGGGCCTCGCGGCGCCAGTGTAGCAAGTTGCCGTTAGCGTTGAGGGCCGCCGGCCGGAAGGAGCGCCGCAAACCATGAGCAGCGCGTGCTGATGGCAGCGGGCGCGGTTGTCTAGACCGGTTTCTGGAAGACGCGTTCGAGGGCCGTTCGGCGAGAGGTTTCGGCGGCGCGGGCTTTCGCGAGGCGAGCGTCGGTGCGAGCGGTGCTACGCGCTTCGTACTGGACCCAACGGATGACGAGCCCGACCAGGGCGACAAGGAAGATGAGGTTGCCCCCGATCCAGAGGATGAGGATCGACATGCGCTGGTCGGTCATCGGGCCGGGGCCCCAAGGCGGGGCGTGCGTGGCGAAGTAGCGGTGCATCGGGTGGTTCATGCTCAGGAACATGCCGCCAAAGAGGCCTTTGTGGGTCATTTCGACGAAGACGTAGAGCGCACGGAGGGGGAGGGGGATGCGCCAGCGGACGGGATCGGCGCAGAGGGCGGGGTTCCAGAACAGCAGGCCGACCGCGAGCAAGGAGAACTGCTGGAAGTCGCGGACAGCCGCGTGATGCGCGGCAGTGTCGGTGAGGGGTGTGAACTGCCAGAGGTACGTGACCGCGGCGAAGATGAGCCACGAGGAGGCCGGGAACGTGACGAGCTTTGCGACCGGCCCACGGTAGATGGCCCGGAGGCGGCGGCGGGCGGTGGGCGAGCCGGCGCGGAAGGCGAGGGTGAGCGGGGAACCGAGGAGGATGAGCGGCGGGACGATCATCGTGATGACGAGGAATCCGGTGAAATCCACCCAGAGGAACTGGTTGCCGTAATACTCCAGCGGCGAGATGACGGCGATCCCCAGGCAGACCAGGCCGATCGCGAACGACACAGAGCGCCAGGGCTGGTGCGGGCGATGGCCGCGGTGGGCGGCCGGATTCAAAGCAGCACGGAGGTAGACGACCGCGGCGAGACCGATGGCTCCAAGCCACACCACGTCGAACGACCACTGCCGGAGGAGTTCGGAGAGGACCGGCGCCGAATCGTTCACGCGACCTTCCTGTCACCTCGCCCCGAAGGCCTCGAAGGTGAGGATCGTGAAGGTGTCGCGGATGTGGGGAATCGAGTGGATCTGGCGTTCGATGAGGCGGCCGAGGCCGTCGACATCGTCGATATAGAGCTTCACGAGGAGGTCGTACTGGCCGGTGATACTGAACGCTTCGGAGAAGCTTTCGACTTCGGCGATGCGGTTGGCGACCTCGGTGCCGTGGCCAGGTTCGGTCTTCACCATGACGAAGACTGCGCGCATGGCGGAAGTCTACGCCAGCGAACGGCGCGTGGTGCAGGCGGGGGCAACCAGGCGGTACGATAGTTGACGTGCGACAAGCGTCGCGGCGAGGAGGGCTCCGGCGATGTGATGGGTCCAGGCGGATCCGGCAGCGTCCACCAGGAAAATGGGGACGAACTCAGCGTGCTGCACACAGCGAAAGGAGCCTGAGAGTGGCAAAACAACCTAAACCGAAGCCAGGCCAGAAGGCGAAGCCGTCGCTCGGCGATGTCTCCCGGCCTCCCGCCGTGCGGGGTGGGGGCAAACCGGAGCACATTCGCGTTAAGAAGTAGACGCGGACGAGGTTAGCGAAGGCGCGGGCCGAATGGCCCGCGCCCTTTGCGTCTCCGGCGATCAGTAATCCCTGGGGTTGCCGCCGCCAGCGAGACCATCGCGGAGGGTGGCGATGCGGCTGCGCTCGGCGAGGAGGCGGAGGATATCGAGGGCCTGGGCGGCCGTTGGCGTATCGCCGGCCTCCTGGACGAGGCGGTTGACCTGGGAGTCGATCTCGCTCAATTGCTTGTCTATTTGGTCGGTACTGGTTGGGCGACCCGGGCCGGGGGTAGGGGTTCCCCCGGGACCTCCCGAACTGGGAGAGGCTCCGGGCGTTGGGGAGGCGCTCCCGGCGACCGGCGGTGCGTTCGGAGGCGGCGTGCCAGCGCCAGGAGCGGCTGACGTCGGCGAGGCGCCGGAGTTGGGGTTGTCGGGCTGGGTCTGATCGGTGGGGGGCGCGGGATGGATGAGTGCGTGGACGACTTCGTAGTCGTGGCGGGCACTTTCGTTCGAGGGGTCGGTGAGGAGCGCTTGCGTGAAGGCGGACAACGAATCGCCGTAGCGCCCCGCCGCGAACTGGTGATGCCCGATGCTGGCGTATGCGGCGGTGCGAATCGAGGCCGAGTTCGAGCTGAGCGCACGCCGGGCCGCGATGATGGCCTCGTCGTAGCGGCCGGCGGCGTCGTAGGCCGCGGCAAGGTTGAGCGAGATGCGCGCGTCGTCCGGGTGGCCGACCTGGGCTTCGAGGAAGGCTTCGACCGCGGTGCCGGCGTCGCCGTGGGCAAGGGCATCGCGGCCGCGTTCGTTCGCCTCATAGGTTGCGGTTGCGCAGCCCGGCAGCAGGATCAGGAGGAGAGCGGCGAAAGCCACGGTGTGCCGGGAGGGGAGGGTGACGCGAAAACGTTCCGCCACGCT
>JBGOVF010000411.1:0-3176 GCA_041477975.1 Tepidiformaceae bacterium | reverse complement strand
TCGAGGCGATTCACGCGGTACTCGCGGGGACGATGATCGAGTACTTCCAGCTTGGCGTGACGCGGGAGCGCAGCGGGAACAAGTCGCCGGCTTTCCAGCCGTACGACGTGTTCCGGGCCGCCGATGGCGCGGTTGTGATCGCGGCGCCAGCGGCGACGATCTTCGAGAAGGTGTGCCGGCTGCTTGACCTGGACCCGGCGGATGAATACTGGAGCAGCGCGCGAACGGCAATCAACGAGGTCCAGGGGCTGGAGTTCGACGCGCTCCTGCGCGGATACGTGGAGGTTCGGACGATGGACGAGTTAATCGACACGCTGAACCCGCTGGGCATCCCCTGCGCTCCGATCATGAGCGCGAAGACCGCGGCGGAAGACGCGCACTACCAGGCACGCGGCGTGCACATCGAATGGGACGATGAGCAGGTTGGCCGGCTCAAGGGCGTTGGCCCTGTACCGCGCTTTTCGAAGACGCCGCAGAAGATCTGGCGCGGCACGGCGGGGCCGGGCGCGGACAACGCAAAGATTTACGGCGAGCTACTCGGGTATTCAGCCGATGCGCTGGCGAAGATGAAGGCGCAGCGGGTGGTCTAAGCCAGGCCCAGCGCCCGGAAGACCGCTTCGAAGCTGGCGACGCTGCCCGGGTTGAAGTGCGGGAGGACGTACTGCACGGTTCCGCCCTTTTCAACGATGACCACGGCCCGGCGTGACTTGCCCTCGCCGGCATCCCAGAGGCCGAAGGCCTTCGTCGCTTCGCCGTAGAAGTCGCTAATGAGCGGGAAGGGGAAGTGGTCGCGCTCCTGGAACTTCGCGTGGGAGCCGAGCCCGTTGGTGTTGATGCCGAAGACCTGGACACCGGCCTCGACCAGGAGGTCGAACTCCTGCGCGAAAGAGTTGAGCTCGCGCGTGCAGATGGGCATGCCGTCGTCCTGGTAGAAGACCAGCATCACGGTGCCGTGCGAGGCGGCTTCAGCGAGGTCGACTTCGACTTCCTCGCCGGCAGTCGTCACGGCAGGAAGGCAAAAGGCGGGGGCGCGCTCGCCGCGGGCGATCGGCGCGTCGCGCGGGGCCAGGCTCGGAGGCTCGGTCATTCTGGCTCCTCGAACCCCGGCGGGACGCCGTCCAGTTGTTTCGCTGCCGCGAGCACGCGGATGCGGCCGAGCCCGGCCGCATCCGTCAGTTGTTCCAGCGCGCGCCGCCGGGCGAAGTATTCGCCCATGTCGGACCGCGCTGATTCGACGAGCGCCTGGGAACCGAGGGCATAGAGGAATTGTGACTGCGAGACCGGCCCGAATGGGGTGAGGCCTTCGTCTTCGACTGCTGCCACCAGCTCCGAGAAGTTGACGTGGGTGGTCATGTCCTGCTCGCCGACATGGGCGTAGGGGTCTTCGTGGGCCGTGTGGCGGTAAAAGCAGAGGAGCGTGCCCGTCGTGCGCCAGGGCGCCCAGAGTTCCTCCTGCGGGTAGCCGTAGTCGAAGACGAGGACGGCGCCGCGTTCGATGAGCGTGCAAAGGCTTCGCATGAGCGGGTACGCACGGGGGTTCGACTCGAACCGGCCGGCCGTGGGCGCGTCATCGATGAGGGTGACCCCACCCGGCGTCTCAACGAAGCGCTCGCCGTCCCAGCGGACGAAGACTTCGACCGGCCCGCGGCCGCCGGCGTCGAAGACGCGCACCGGGAGGGCATCGAAGAGCTCGTTGGCGATCACGACGCCGGCTTCGGCTGGAGAGACTGGTGGCATCGACCATTCGATGCGGGAGTCTCTGCCCGGGCTGTTCGGCTCGATTGCGACGTAGTGGATGGCGGCACTGAAGGCCGGATCGCGGCCGTCGGCCCAATCCAGGATCGAAGCGGCGAGGGCGCCTTCGCCGGCGCCCGGCTCGAAGATCGTGAATCTGCCGGGGCTGCCGAGACGTTGCCAGATTTCGTGGCACCAGGCGGCAACGGCCCACCCGAACATCGGATGCACCGTCGGACTGGTGAGGAAGTCGCCCTGGCGGCCGACGCGGCCGGGCTTGCGGTAGTAACCGAATTCCGGGTGGTAGAGCGCGAGTTCCATGAAGCGCTCGAACGAGATTGCGCCGCCGTCCATCTCAGCGACGATCGCCTGGATGAGGCGCGGGTTGCCGAGGGCGGCGGTGCCGGGATCGAGGTTGAGCGCCACGCGGCCAGTTTCCCATCTCGGGGCGACCGTGTCCCCTTGCTCCGCCGTGCGCGGCTGCTACCCTAGCGCCGGGCGAAGTATTCGCGTTGGACAAACAATGACCTCGTCTCCACCACGCTCCGAGCACGCCGTTGACGCGGCGATCCGCTACTTCGGCGATGCGCTCAATATGTTCGACCCGCTCCGCTTCAGAGCCTGGGCCGAACTCGGCCTGACAACCGCGCAACTTCGTGTGCTCTTCCTGGTGCGCGAGGGGCCGGGCGTGACGGCGGGCGAACTGGCGCAGCGCCTTTCGGTCACGCCTCCCACGATCTCGGGAATCGTGGACCGGCTGGTGAAGCTGGGCCTGGTGCGGCGCGAGGATGACGAATCGGATCGCCGGCTCGTGCGAAACCTCCTGACGGAAGGCGGCGAAGCGGCCTGCAGCAAGATGGAGCGCGGCGCCGAGATTTTCACGCGGCGCATCCTGATCGAGATGAACCACCAGGACCTGGAGGCGTTCATCGTGGGCCTGAAGGCGTTCATCAAAGCGAGCGAGTTCGTTTCGAAGGTAGAGCCGAACCTCGCGCGGGTTGCCATGCCGGGGACCAACGCGGAATGACACAGCGGCGCGTTCGGTCGATCGACCTGGATAACCCGTTCGTCGAGTCGTTCGAGGGGATGTGCGAGATCCTGCTCATCCGGCACGGTGAGCAGAAGTTCTACGAGAACATTCCGCTGGGCGAGGCGCTCGATGCGCCGCTTTCGGAGCTTGGCGAACGGCAGGCCGTGGCCGTCGGCGAGCGGCTGGCGCCGGCGCGGCTGGGCAGGGTGTATTGCAGCCCAATGAAGCGCGCCCACCGGACGGGAGAGGAAATCGCGAAGCACCACGGGCTCGAACCGATCGTCCTGCCGGAACTTTCGGAGATAGACCTCTGGCAGAAGGCGCCCCAGGACAAAGGGCTGCTGGACATCTACACGCGCGAGCAACTTGGCGAGGTCTACCGCGAGATCTCGAAAGCGCGGAAGCATGACGC
>JBGOVF010000225.1:0-4830 GCA_041477975.1 Tepidiformaceae bacterium | reverse complement strand
GAACAGGCCGGGCACGTCGGTGGCGAACCCGGGCCCCCGCCGCGTCATTGAGATCACGAGGTCAAAGATCTTCAGGGACTGGTGGCCGAGGATGATCATCGCGCTCAACGTCACGGGACGGAGCAGCGGGAGGGAGATGTGACGGAGGATTTGAGACTCGCTCGCGCCATCGACGCGGGCGGCGTCTCTCAGTTCTTCGGGAATGGCGCGCAGGCCGGCCAGGTACATGACCATCACGAAGCCGGACATCTGCCACGTCGCGGCAATGACAACCGAGGTGATCGCCAGCGGGATGCCGTAGTTCGGGTTAGCGAGAAAGCCCAGCCCAATGCTGTGCAGGGCATCGCCAAGGCGGGAGTCCGCATGGACGTAAACGACCGTGGGATCCGTGTACCAGCCGTAGTCGATCGAGCCCGCCCCTACCTTCTCCGGGAGGATGTTCACGCCCGCACGAGGGGCCAACAGCCACCGCCAAACCACTCCTGTGACGATGAACGAAACAGCCATCGGGAATAGATAGATGCTGCGAAAGAGGCCCTCGCCCTTGATGTGGCGGTCAAGCAGCGAAGCGAGCGTGAGGCCGATGCCGAGGCAAGCGCCAACAAACAACACCGTGAATACCACCGTGTTGCGGATGTCAATCTGGAAGCGGAAGTTGTGGAAGATGTCGCGGAAATTGTCGAGTCCGACGTACGTGTAGTCGGGCCGAAGGGTATCCCACTCGCTGACGGAGACCACTGCGCTCCAGGCAATGAAGCCGTAGACGAAGACGCCGACGGCGATAACCGAAGGGATGATGAGCGCGACGGCCACCGCCCGCTCGCTGGTTGCCCGGCGAGCGAGACGATGGCCGTTACGGTTCACTTTCGCGAACACTCTCTGAACCCGCGTTACTTGCAGACGCTCGCGGTCTTGCAGGCCGCGGCCAGGCGGCTCTGCAAGGTTCCAGCGTCCTTGTTGGCGACGAACGCCGTCACGGCATCACTGATCTCCGTCAGCCATCCCGGTTTCACGGCGGCGCCGTGGGCAAGGCTGGGGACGATCGTGTTGCTCTTCCAATCGGTCATGGCAGACTGGAGATAGGTGTCGAAGAGGCCGGGCGTGCAGTCCGTTCGGGCGCAAATCGAGCCTTTCAGCGGGTTGAACGCCTCCTGGCCCGCCTTCGAACCAACAACCTTCAGCCAGCAGAGGGCCGCGTCCCGGTTCGGGGCGTTCTTCGGGAGGCCAAAGGTATCGGAGAGCGCGTCATAGACGCCCTCGGTGCCCGGCGATGGCAGCCAACCATACTCCGTGAACTTCTTGGCCTTCATGTCGCCTTCCAGCCAGTCACCCATCACGGTCATCGCGGCCTTGCCGCTGATAACCAGGTCGTTGGCCTGGTCCCAGGAGAGCGAGCTGTGGTCGCTGTTCACGTAGTCGAGCACTTTCTTGTACGTGTTCAACGCATCGGTAACGTTGGCGCCCTTCCAATCCGTCGCGCCGGTCCAGAGGCCGTTGTACGCGGGAGCCCCGAGCTTGCCCAGGAGCACCGTTTCCATTAACTGGATCGAGGCGAAGGAGTCGACGTCACCAAGCGCAAGGGGCGTGATGCCCTTCGCCTTTAGCGCGTCAGCGACTTTGAAGAAGTCGTCGAGCGTCTTGGGAGGTTGGAGGCCGTTCGCGCTCAGGACGGTCTTGTTGTACCAGAGCACGTTCGCGCGGTGGATGTTCACCGGGACGGCATACGGCTTGCCGTTGTACGAGACGATATCGAGCACGCCCTTGGGGAAGACGTCGTTCCACCCCTGCTCCTTGAACAGGGCGTCCAGCGGCTCCATGTAGTTCGTGGTCACCCAGCTATCGACCAGCTCATGGCCCATATGCACCTGGAACGAACCGGGAGGGTCATTGCCAAGCATGCGGGTGGTGAGCACCTGGCGCGCATTGGCCCCGCCACCGCCGGCAACCGTTGAGTTGACGATGCTGACGTTGCCGCTGCACTGCTTGGGATAGAGTTCGTAGAGCTTCTGCAGCCCTGCTGCCTCGCCGCCGGTAGTCCACCAGCTGAAGATCTCCAGCTTTCCGGACAGCGTCCCGGCGCCCGGCGTTTTGCCTCCGTTGTCGTCACCTCCGCAGGCGGATGCGACGATCGCCCCGGCAAAGAGGGCGAGGAGGACCAGCAGCCATCTGGTGTTCCTAGACATAAGGTTCCTTTCCTTGGCCGGATTTCAGAGATCGCACCATCATCCGCTCCGATACCCACAGAGCGTGAGGGCCATTGGGGCGGCGAATTGGGGAACTCCCGGCCCAAGGTTCGTCCGTCGCCTCCGCTTCGCGCGCGCACATCGCGCCGTTCGGTCGCCGAATTCGGTCTGTTCGGCCCGAGCCCTCCGTGGGCCGCTCTGCGACCCTGCCGGCGTGGATGTTGAACACCCCGCGACTCCGCCGCGGCTCGCGTTGACTGGCCCCCGGCGGGTTCCCCTGGCCCGCAGGTCGCTCCTCCACGATCGTGTGCGCCTGGCTATGAGCCTTGGAGCGCTCGCCTTCGCGGTACTCCTCGTGCTGCTTCTGAGGGCGATCATGGATGGGACTGTCGCGAAGTCGACTTCCTACATCGATCACGTCGGCGCGGATGTGTTCGTTGCGACGCGCGGCGTGACGAACATGTCCCTCGCCGCCTCAAACCTTCCGGATGAAGCGGTGGCGGCGCTAGCGGCGCAGCCCGGCGTGGCCCAGGCCGGCGGCATCGTCCGGATGAACGCCATCGTGGGGGCGAACTCCCGGACCCGGCCCGGCATCCTCATCGGGTACGACCCCGCACGAGAGCTCGGCGGTCCCTGGCGGCTCAACGCGGGCCGCGGCGTGGAGGGGGCGGCCGATGTCGTTCTCGATTCGGTGCTCGCTGACGAGTTGGGCGCGAAGCTGGGAACGCACGTGTCGATCGCCGGCGGCGACTTCCAGGTCGTTGGATTGTCGAGCGGCACGGCCGCCATCGCCGGCAAAGTGGCGTTCATCCAGAAGGAGCGGGCGCAGGAACTGCTCCACCTGCCTGGGGTGGCGAGTTTCGTCCTCTTGCGACTCGAGCCGGGGGTCAACGTCGCGGGTTTCGTCACGTCGTTGGCAGCGGCGCAGCCCGACCTCGAGGTCATGACGCGACAGTCGCTTTCAGATAACGATCGCCAGTTGCTTGCCCGGCTGTTCGTTCAGCCAATTAACGTCATGTCGACAGTGGGGCTTCTCGTCGGCCTCGCGATTGTCGGGCTGACCATGTACACAACTACCGCCGAGCGCCTTCACGATTTCGGGGTGTTGAAAGCGATCGGCGCGCCCAGCACGTTCCTGTTCCGAACGGTCCTGACCCAGGCCCTCTTCCTGGGGTGCGCCGGTTTCGTCCTGGGTGTCGCAGGCGTTGCTGCCGCGGGCCCGTTGATTGTGCGGGCGGTGCCGGATATCGGCGTGCAGGTGAATGCCGGCGCTGCGGCGCAGGCGCTGGCAGCCGTCCTGGGGATGAGCCTTGCCGGCGCCGTTGGCCCGGTCGTCCGCATCCTGGGCGTGGATCCCCTCGTGGTGTTCAAGCGGTGAGCGCGATCATCCGAACCGAGACTCCCACCCTGTTGTTGGAGGCCGTTTCGAAGGTTTTCCGCAGCGGCGACGTGGAGGTTCGCGCGGTAACGGCGGCCGATGCTGCGGTGCAACAGGGCGAGATTGTGGCGATCGTTGGTCCTTCGGGCAGTGGGAAAACCACCCTCCTCTCCATGGCCGGGTGCCTTCTCACTCCCAGCGCGGGCAAAGTCAGACTGCTGGGCGAAGATATCTACCGGCTCGGGCAGCGCCAACGCGCCGCGTTCCGCCTCCGGCACATCGGCTTCGTGTTCCAGGCGTACAACCTGCTGCCCTCGCTGGACGTGCGCGAGAACGTGGAGATCGCCTTGAACCTGGCTGGAATTACCGGCGCGGCGGCGCACGAACGCGCCGGGAACCTCCTCGAACTGCTCCAACTTGAGCACCGCGCCCGCTTGCGCCCCGGCAATCTCAGCGGCGGCGAACAACAACGGCTGGCGATCGCGCGGGCGCTCGCGAACCGGCCTGAGGTGATTCTCGCCGACGAACCGACGGCGAGCCTCGATTCCCAGGCGGGCCACCGCGTGATGGAGCTCATGCGACTGGCCGTGGAGGCGGGCGAGGCCCACAGCCTTGTCGTCGTAACGCACGATGTCCGCATCCTGGACCTGGCGCATCGCGTGCTCTTCATGGAAGACGGCCAACTGCGCCCGGCTATCGAGTCAGCCCGAGCCACGGGACTCGCCGCTTCGACATGAGCCACCCCTGGGCCCTGAACTGAGGTCCGTTCGGCCATTTCCGCCCGACCCGAGCGGGTGCAAGCTGGCATCACAGGCAGGGGGCAAAGCGCGACCGCCCTAGCGGCGACGGCGCCGTCCGGCCGGGAGGCTGGCTACGGCACCAGGGCTTTTGCCCGGGCTCCCTGCCTGCCACTTTCGCCAGCGGCAGCGAGGCCGGCTGAGCGGTAGGACCGGGGTTCGCCGGCCGAATTCGCCTTCCGCCGGGTGAAAAGGAGCAGAACATGACCATCCCTGTCAGCAGCGTGCAGACGCTGGGGGGCGCGCAACTGCTCGCGGCCGCGGAACGGCTGCAGGCAGAGGAGGCGGGCGCTGACGTGATCCTCAGCCTCACGGCCAGCGGCGACCCGGCGGCGCGTGAGCGCGGGTTCCTCCCTGCGTTGCGAGCCGCGATGGAAGGCGCCGCGGAACCGCCGCCGCCGAACTTCCACCACGCGTGGGGCGATTGGCCCCACGACCTCTTCGCCGCGCTGCAACCACATGTCGCCGCGAT
>JBGOVF010000294.1:0-3967 GCA_041477975.1 Tepidiformaceae bacterium | reverse complement strand
CGGCCGGATGTAGCCGGTGTTGAAGCTCACAATCGCGAGACCCTTGAAGGTCAGGACGGTCGCGGCCTCGCGCTGCGAGCTGGTCGTGACTTCGCCCTCGATCGTCCGGATGATCTGGCCGAGCCGCACCATGCGTTGGCCATTGATCACGACAACCGACGGCTCCGGCGTTGGCGGCCGAGTCGCAGTAGCGGTGGCAGTGGCGAGCGACAACGGAGTCCTGCTCAACACAAGGGAGGGATCAGCGAAGAATACGCCCGGGGTCGCGGTGGAGTCGGACTCTTCGCGCGTTGCCAGGCGGGTGGCCACGACGCCAATCATCAGGCCGGCAACCAACACGACGGCAGTAGGCCACCATTGTGGCAACGTGCGCGGGATGATCGGCACAGGTTCTTGCTCCGCTCCGGCCTCTGGCGCCATCCCATCACGTAGGTCCGCCCTATCCTTTGCCCCCAGCTTGGCCACCAGCCGCTCGATGCGCTCCTTCACCTCGGCGTTGGAGATGGCCAGGCGGACGGCGATTTCGGCGTCGACGCGGCCGTCGCGGATGAGTGCGAGGAGTTGCTCCTCGGGAGGTGTGAGGGCGAAGGCCAGGGCCGCGTCCGCATCGCCGGGCATGGGAGCAGTGTACGACGGAGTGGAAAGTGAGAAGTGGAAAGTGGCGTCAGTTGAAAGGGAAGCAGGGGCAGCCGACCTTCGGCCTGATGTCGCCTGCGTAGAGCGTCCCGTCGCCCGCGAGTGCCACTGAGAGCGGGAGCCCTTCCACACTGATCGCCGTCAGGCGGTACTGTCCGGGTGCTACGACGGGATCACCAGCGCGTACCTGCAAGGGAACAGCGGGGCAGCCCGGATTTCGTGCGACACCACTCGGCCCGATAATGATGCGCACACCGGAGGCCTCGGGGTCGAATTCGAGTTGGCCGCCGGACGAACACCGAATGGTCCCGTCGGAGGGTGCGGCGAAATCGGAAACCCCGTAGGCGTAGCAGACAGGCGCGTCCAGGCAGACGGTGGCCTGCACCGATCGGTCAATCATTGCGGGCATCACGCCGACCCTCGCGGCCCTGGACAGGTCGAGCGATTCTCCGGTGTTCTGCTCTATTGCCAACGAAGTCGGGATGGGTTCTGTCGAGACGAAAAGCACGCCGCTCGAGTCGACAACCGCGTGATAGGAACGTAACCCGGTGGTGTTCCGCGCGACACCACGGGTTTCGGTGGCCCAAACCAGCAGCGACGGCGGCCCGCCGCCACGAGAGTACGCGGCCTCGCCATCGGTCACGCCGGCAAGCGCGGTGTCCTGCGTGCCGGGGTACACGTAAATCGCGATGAGGCTGGAGCCCACCATCGCTTCCCCGTAAGCAGCACCATTGGAGACCGGCCGGATGTAGCCGGTGTTGAAGCTCACAATCGCGAGACCCTTGAAGGTCAGGACGGTCGCGGCCTCGCGCTGCGAGCTGGTCGTGACTTCGCCCTCGATCGTCCGGATGATCTGCCCGAGTCGCACCATCGGCTCGCCGTTGATGACGACGGTCGGTGCCGGCGGGGTGGGAGCATGCGTGGGGCTCGGAGTCGCGGCGGTACCGGCGAGCGCCGTCTGCAACGCCCTGTCCCTTAGAACGGGATTGCTGATAGCGGTCTGGAAGATGAGCTCGCGGGCGCGGTCGGCCTCGGAGCTGCCGCCATCGTGAAGCGCAACGGCTGTGACGGCGGCGCCAATGACGATGCCCATGGCCACGGCCGCCGGGATCCGCACGCGCCGCCATCGCTGGCGCACCGGCGCCGGCGCGGCCCCGGCCGCGAGTGCCTCGTCCGCCACGCCATCGCGCAGCGCCGCCCGGTCGCGCACGCCCAGCTTCGCCGCCAGCCGCTCGATGCGTTCCTTCACTTCGGCGTTGGAGATGGCCAGGCGGACGGCGATCTCGGCATCGACGCGGCCGTCGCGGATGAGTGCGAGGAGTTGTTCCTCGGGAGGGGTGAGGGCGAAGGCCGGGGCCGCGTCCGCATCGCCGGGCATGGGAGCAGTGTACGACGGAGTGGAAAGTGACAAGTGGAAAGTGGAAGGGAGTTGCGAGTGGCGAGTGGCGAGTGGGCGGCTGACGCCGGTGCCAGTAGGCTGGTCGCTATGAGCGAGCGCGAGGGATCAGGCGAGGCGCCGCCGAGGCGATTGCTGGTGATCGGCACCAGCAGCAGTGCGGGCGTGGGGTTGGAGCATCCGGAGACGGAAGCGTGCCCCAACTGGTCCGCGACGCGCTCGTGGCGGCCGGGGGCCCGGTCGAGTTAGTGCACCGCCGCTTCTTCGCGCACGCACCAGGCGCCACAGCGTTCCTCGATGGGCTGCTGGCGGCGTTCCCGGCCGATTGGGTGGTGCTGCAGGCGACCGCCTACCAGCTCACCCGGCGGATGGCCACCAACCGCCTTGAACGCAAGTTCGGGCAGCGGGCGGCCCGGGCGGTCGAAGCGTCGTCGGCCGGCCTGCACTGGCTGGCGGCGCGAGGGGGGCGGCAAGGGCTCGGCCTGTGGCGCAGCGGCGTGTGGTTAGCGCGCAAGACGATCGGCGCGGAGGGGCTGGCCGAGTTCGGTCCGTTGACGGCGACCTACTCGCGGGCGATCGCACAGTTGGCCCGGCTGGAAGCGTCGGAGACGCTGGTCATCGGCACGGGCCAGCCGCGCGCGGCCGTAGCCTGGACGAACCGCGCGGCGCCGGCCATTGTGCGCGACTTCAACAGCGTGCTCTCCGAAGCCGCGCGGGAGCGCCGCATCCCCTGGATCGACCACGACAGCGCCTCGCCTCCGGACCAGGAGTTCGAGAGCACGTTCGTCGACCTGTTCCACAAGGACGCCGCCTGGCATCGGGGGATGGCGGCGGCGGTGCTGGCCGTGCTCGATCCTGTCGTGAATGCGCGCGATACAGAGTTCGCCCACCCTTAGTCTGCGGCGGGTGTTCGTTTTCGCCGTTCGATGCCGTATGTAGGGTGATGCAGCAAGCGAGCAACGCCATCGAGGTGCCCGAGCGTCTCGGCGTGGCCGAAGGAGCCCCGGCTGTCCTGACCGCGGCGGAACTGTGCGACCGATATGCCGCGCGCGTGTACCGCTTCGCGGCGATGGTCTCGCGCGGGAGCGCGGAAGCCGAGGACCTGGCGCAAGACGCGCTCGAACGAGCCATCCGGCGCATCGAATCGTTCGATGCGCGGCGCGGGAGCGTAGATGCGTGGCTCTGGCGGATCGTCGTCAACGCCGCGGCGGACGCGGGCCGCCTGCGTAAGCGGCGCTGGCTGCTTCTCGCGAAGCTGGAACGGACGCGCGACCCCGGCGACGAGATTACGCCGCCCATCGATGGCGCAATCGGCGACGACGACCTGTTGGAAGCGGTGCGCAGGCTCGGCCAGCGCGACCGCGCGCTGATCGCGCTGCGCTTCGGAGGCGACCTCGATTACGCCGCCGTTGGCGCTGCTCTCGGCATGACTGGCGCTGCTGCCGGCGTGGCCCTGCGGCGTGCTCTCGCGCGGCTGCGTCGCGACCTCGAATCAACCGGACATGGGAGATAAACATGACCAGCTCGCTCGAAGAACGGCTCTTCGCCCTCGAACTGCCTCTGCCCAAGGGCCTTGTGCTGCGCGCCGCCGCGGCAGCCACGCAGCCTGCGCGGCGAGCTTCCGGCGTCGCAGTCGTTCGTCCCGTCGCGATCGGCGCGCTGTCCCTTGGGGCGTTCGTGGGCATCAACGCGGTCGCCGGGCACGTTTGGCCGGCCTACGGCCGGCTGCTCGCGGAAGTGCCGGGCGCCCGCATCGTCCCCGGCTGGCTCGACCCCCAGTCGGGCCTCGTGCCCCGCGCGGCGACGCCGCTCAACGCCTCGGCCACCTCAGCGGGCCACGAGGTGCGTCTCATCGGCGGTTCGGCCGATGGTGTGCGCACGCTGCTGTTCTTCGAAATCGACGGCAAGAGCTACAGCGACGTTGACGATCCGCCT
>JBGOVF010000397.1:0-3276 GCA_041477975.1 Tepidiformaceae bacterium | reverse complement strand
CCAGGCCGCCTTCGAAGTCATGCAATGGAAGATCATCGAGGACGGATCCGCTCGTGCGGACATCACCATCGAGCCGAGGTTCCATGGAGCCACCGGGCTCCGCGATTTCGGCCGCGCCGACGAGTTCGTGCAGGCAGGGCGCGATGCCGTGCTTTCCTCGCGAGCAGAGATCAAGGCGCTTTTGCCATGGGCGAACTGACGGAGCGGGCGGACATCCCCGGTTTCCTGGCGAACGTGCCGTTGCTGGCAGGCTTCGGATCGGAGGCTCTCGCCGACCTGGCGAGGCGGTCCCCCACGATCGTGGCCGCGCCCGGGGACGTGGTCGTGCGGCAGGGCGAGGCCGGAGACGCGCTCTACATTGTCATGACCGGCCAGGTGCGGGTCGTCTCGGACGTCCCGGCCGAGCGAGTGTTGCTGGCGCACCTCGGCCCGGGCGAGTTCTTCGGCGAGCGCTCCCTGCTCACTGGAGAGCCGCGCAACGCGGCCGTGGTAGCGGACGTCGAGAGCTCGCTGCTCCGGTTGTCGCGAGCAGTGTTCGAGGAGTTCGTCGCCGCCAACCCGGAGAGTGCGAGGCACCTCTCGGGCGTGGCCGCAGTTCGAGACCAGCCAACGGCCCGCCGCTTCCACAACGAAGCCACGTCGCTACTCGCCCTCCCAAGGAACGGAGGCCGCTTCCTGATCGGAAGTGGTGGCGACTGCGACATCCACGTCCCCGCCCCAGGTGTCGCCGAGCACCACGCTTCTCTCCTCGTGGAGGCCGGAGTCTGCACCGTGGTAGACCTGGGATCCGGGAATGGGACCTACCTGAACCAGGAGCCCATCCACGAAGCGCAACTGAACGAAGGCGATTCGCTTCGGATTGGCGGAGCCCGCCTCTTCCTTCTCGACGGCGTGTTGAAACTGTTCGTTTCGCGCCGGGGGGTGCTGGTACAGACCCGGCTGTTGCGCCTCACCGTCAGGCGCGAGGGGCGGGTCCTCCTCAACGATATCAACCTTACCATCCATCCCGGGGAGCTGGTTGCCATCGTCGGGCCATCGGGAGCCGGCAAGACGACGCTGCTGCGGGCGCTGGTCGGGCTCACCGCCCCCACCTCCGGGACCGTCACGTACGACGGCCGTGACCTCCAGACCGACCTCGACCGGTTTCGCCACCACCTGGGCTATGTGCCGCAGTACGACACCCTCCACCTGGAGCTGTCGGTCGATCGATCGCTGCACTACGCGGGCCGGCTGCGGCTCCCACGCAATACTTCCGGGGCAGACCTCGACAGCCGCATTGAGAGGCTCCTCGACGTCCTTCATCTCGCCGAACGCGCAGGGACGACGGTCGGCCGGCTGAGCGGAGGCCAGCGCAAGCGGACGTGCGTCGCCGCCGAGCTGCTAAGCAACCCGGGCATCCTCTGCCTCGATGAACCAACCTCCGGCCTCGACCCGGGCCTCGACCTTCAGCTCATGCAGCAGTTGCGCGAACTCGCGGACGACGGCCGCACGGTGATCCTCACGACGCACGCGACGCGCAATATCCGCATCTGCGACCGCGTGGTCATCCTCTGCGAGGGAGAGCTGGTCTTCGATGGCGCGCCCGCCGAGGCACTGGCGCACTTTTCGGTCGACGATTTCGTGGAGGTCTACCCGGCCCTGTCCGCCACTCCCGCCGCCGAGCTTGCGGACCGCTATGCGCGATCGGCCCTGGCGACCGCGCGGGGAACCGAGGACGCCGTCCTGGCGCTGGCGCCTCCCGGTGCGGGCGCTGCCAGCCACGACACACCGCCGTCCACGCTTTATCAGCTCCCCCAGCTGCTCAGCCGCGATGCCAGGGTGCTCCTCGCAGACCGCGTCAGCACAGCCTTGCGCTTATTCGGGGCGCCGCTGCTGGGCGTGCTCGTGGCGGCAACCTTCGATCGCGACATCTTCGCGTTGGAACGTGCTCAAGGGGGCAACTCGCAGCAGGCGATTACGTTGCTCTACCTGGCTGCCGCTATCTGCCTCTTCCTCGGCGCGTTCACCTCGGCGAACGTCATCACGCGGGAGCGCGGCATCTATCAGCGCGAACGCCTCGTGAACCTCTCGCCGATCGCCTACGTTCTTTCGAAGGCGGCCGTCCTCTCGCTGTTCTCCATCCTCCAGGGCTTCCTCTTCATCGCCGTCCTCGCGGTGAAGGTCGACTTTCCCGGCGGCCTGCAGACGGTCCTGGCACTGGGCTGCGCGCTCGCGGTCGTCTCGCTGGCGGGCATGGGGATGGGCCTTCTCATCTCGGCGCTCAGCGGCAACGCCGACCGCGCCGCAATCCTCGTGGTGCTGGCGCTGATCCCCCAACTGATCTTCGCCGGCTCGACGGTCCCCCGCTCCGAAATGACGCCGGTCTCCAAAGCGATCTCCGATGTCACGATCACGAAGTGGACGCTCTAACTCACCGGCTCCCTCACGGACCTCGATGGCCGCCTCGACGCCCAATCGGTGCAAACCGTGAGCACGCCCGGCGGTCCCCTGCTGGTTCCCGCGTCTGTCCGTCCCTTCGAAAACGCCTTCAAGGTTGACGAGCAAGCCCGCTGGCTGGTGCTCGCCGGTTTCTTCGCGCTCTTCCTCTCAGGCACGGTCCTCGTGCAATCGCGGAAGCGATAGACCGGGAACACGTAACCGTTGGCGCCCGCGTCAGTCCTCGGTCCTCATTCCTCGCAACCTACTCTCGCGGCCGGCCGAACCCGAACAGGACCTGCGCGATCCGCCGGATCTGAATCTCCTCGGAGCCTTCCGTAATGCGGTAGCGGCGGTGGTGGCGGTAGATGTGCTCGAACGGCATGTGGCGCGTGTAGCCGATCCCGCCGTGCGTCTGGATCGCCTGGTCCGCCGCCTCGCAGACCAGCGCATTGGCGCGGTAGTTGCACATTGCCACCTTGTCGCTGATCTCCATGTGGTGCTTGTGGTCGAGCTCCCAGGCCGTCTTCCGGACCAGCTGGCGCACCATTTCGCACTCGGTGTGCAGCTTCACGAGCGGCCACTGGATCGCCTGCCGGGTCGAAAGCGGCTGGCCGAACGTCTTCCGGCTGTTCGCGTACGCCACCGACTGGTTGATGCAGTACTGCGCCGCGCCAACGCCCGAGGCTGCCTGCCGGATGCGGTTCTCGTGCGTGAACGTATTCGCCAGCGCCAGCCCGTCTCCCTCGCGCCCGAGGATCGCCGTCGCGGGTACGCGCACGTCCGTCAGCGTCACTTCCGCGTGGTCCGTCGGCATGTTGAACGTCCACCACATGAAGTCGACGGAGAACCCTTCGCTGT
>JBGOVF010000403.1:0-3242 GCA_041477975.1 Tepidiformaceae bacterium | reverse complement strand
TGCTCAACGAAGTGGCCGTGCTCCTGAACGCCGGTGAGCCACTCGAAACGTTTCTCGAGCGCATCAGCGAGCCGTTGCGCAAGGCGATTTCGTTCGAGCGCATCGCGCTCTTCGCAGTGACGGAGTCGGGCCGCGACCTCGAGATGTTCGGTAGCCTGACGGGCCGCTCCGTGGAGCCCGGACGTGTGATGTCGTTCGAAGAGGCCGGGTTCAACCCCCGCATCGCCGGCGAAGCGAACGTGATTCAGTACCGCACCGCTGAGATGCGCACGAGCAAGCACGTGGTGCAGTCCGGGATGGTGCGGGGGACGACGGCGTTCCTGCGGCGGGATGGCGAATTGCTCGGCGTCTTCGCCCTCGGACGCGAGGAGGATACGCCGTTCCTCGCCGAAGAGATGGCCTTCCTCGAGCTGCTCAGCACGCTCCTCACGCAGGCTGTCGCCAACCGCCGGCAGTTCGAGCGCGCGGAGATCGAGGCCCTCCGCGGCCGGGTCCTGAACCGCATTTCGTTGCTGCTCAATAGCGGCGAGCCTCTCGATGCCCTCTGGGACGACCTGCGCGCGCTCATCGCTGAAGGCGTCGCCTTCGATTTCTGCTCGATCATCACCCGCGACGAGAGCCCCTCCGGCTTTCACATCCGCCGCACGTCGGAGCTCACCCTCGACAGCACGGCGGTCGATTTCGACACCGCTACTTTCGCCAGCATCGCCGCACGCGGCGCGCACATCGCCCAGTACGAAACAGCCACGGGCGTCCTCGCAGGCGCCCGCGCGATGTTCCAGGCCGGCTTCGAACGCGGTATCTCGGTCAACCTGCACGCCGGCTCCGATGTTCAGGGCATCTTCACCCTCGCCCGCCGGAACAACCTGGAGTTCAGCCCGCAGGAGATGGCGTTCGTCGATGTCGTCGCAACGCTCATCGCCTACGCCGAAGCCAACCGCGAGCGGATCGCGGAGAGCGCCGCGGAGGCGGAAGAGCAACGGATCATCGCGGATGCGGCGGCCGCCGCCGCGCGGGAATCCAACGAAGGGGAATTGATCGGGTCGATGCGCGAGCCTGTCGGCCGGTTTGTCTCGCGGCCCTTCGTTTCATTCGGATTTCTGGAGGGCGAGTTCACGACTTTCACCGACCAGAACAACATCAAGCGCGCCCAGCCGCTGCTCGCATTCACGCGCAAAGCGGTCGCGACGGGACAGGCATGGAGCGACCATTATGTCGACGAGGTCGATCCCCAGGTCGGCCGCCAGTTGCGCGAATGGGGCGTAGGGGCCGGAGCCCTGACCGCCGCCGATTCTGGCGGCGCCATCCTCGGAGTGCTGTTCGTGGGCTCTCGCGACCCGGACTACCGGTTCGACGAACGAGCGTTGCGGCTTCTGCGCACTTTGGCGCAGATCGTCGGCCCCGCGCTGGCCAGCGCGCGCGCCGCGGCTCGCCAGCGCCAGGAAGCCGAGGAGCAGCGGATTGTCGGCGAAGTCGCTGCTGCCGCGGCGCGCGAATCGGAGCCTGGCGCGCTGGCGAAGGCGGTCCTCCAGCCGCTCCGCCAGCTCGTCCCGAAACCTTACCTGGCCTTCGGGTTCATCGAAGGCGACGAGCTGGTGTACCCGCGCGTGGATGGCTCTTTCACGCGCTGGCCGTTCGAAGAGTACACGCGGCGGGCACTCGTGGAAGGCCAGATCAGCGGGCCAGGCAGCCGGCTCGATCAGCGAACGGAACTGCCGGAGTGGCGGCCCGTGGCGACTTCGATGACGACTGCCGTTTCGGCCGGCACGCCAACGGGCATTTTGCTCGTCGCTTCGCGCGAGGAAGGTTTCGAGTTCGACGAGCGACACCTGCGCATCCTCCGGCTGGTGGCGCAAATAGTTGGGCCGGCCATGGAAAACGCGCGCGCGGCCCAACGCGCGAAGGAAGACGCCGCCGAACAGCGGGTGCTCGCGGAGGTGGCCGCGGCGGCCGCCCGCGAAGCCGCGCCGGGCAAACTCGTCGAGGCCGTGCGCCAACCCCTTAGGCCGATAGTCCCGCGCCCGCTGGTGGCGTTCGGATTCCTTGAAGGCGACGAACTCGCGTATCCGCGGGCGGACGGCGCCATCGCGCGTTGGCCCGTCGCCCCCATCGACCGCGAGACCCTTGCCGTCGGCCAGGTGAGCGGGCCGGCGGAGAACCTCGACTCCACGACTCAGTTGGGCGCGTGGGGCCCAATCGTTATGGCGAGGACCGTGGCGATGTCCGGCGGGAACGCGATCGGGATTCTGCTAGTCGCTTCCCGTGAACCGGGCTTCGCCTTCGAAGAGCGGCACCTCCGCTTTCTCAAGCTGGCGGCTCAGATCATCGGTCCGGCCATGGAGAATGCGCGCGCGGCGGAACGGGCGACGGAGGACGCAGCCGAGCAGCATATCCTCGCGGACGTGGCGGCGGCAGCGGCCCGCGAGTCCGACCCCGACGCCCTGCTCGCCGCGATTGCGGCGCCGGTCCGGGCCATCGTCCCGGGCGCTCTCGTAGCCTTCTCGCATCGCGATGGCGACGATCTCGTCTACTCCGCGCGCGGCATCGGCGCTCCGGTGCGCCTGCCCTTCGGCGAATGGTTCATCGAAGCCGAAGCGCGGGGGCAACACGTGATCGAGGTCACGCCCGGCGAGCTGGGCGAGTACCGAGCCGCACTGTGGGCCACGGGCCAGACCATCATCACGGCGGCGCGCTCGGCCGGGGCCACCACCGGCTTCTTCTCCGTGACTTCGCGGGAGCCGGGCTTCCAGGCGAATGAACGCCAGCTCCGCCAGCTCCGCCTCGTGACGCAGGTCATTGGCCCCGCGATGGAAACGGCCCGCGCTATCGCCGCGATCGCCCGGCAAGAGGCGCTCTACAGTCTGATGTTCAACTCGCTCTCCGAGGGCATCGTTTTGGTCGATGCGAACAGCAACGCCGTGTTCGCGAACGAATTTGGCCGCCGGATCGTGCGAGCTTTCGACCCGGGCGACGTCGCCCGCTCGGTCGATGACGTCGCGCGCCTGCTCCCAGACGACATCCGCACTGCCTATATGCGGGCGATGACCGAGGGGATCGGCAGCCGCGGCCGCGGTGCACTGCAAATCGATGGCGCAGAGGTCTGGCTCGACTACGAGTTCGTGCCTCTCAACGACCCAAGCATGAGCCTCCTTGTGGTGGCCGCCGACGTGACGGCCGATGTCCGGCACGAAGGCGAGCAGCTCCTCCACCGCGAACAGATCGAACGCGCCTCGCGCCTCGCC
>JBGOVF010000363.1:0-3536 GCA_041477975.1 Tepidiformaceae bacterium | reverse complement strand
ATCCGTTCGTACACGCCGTCGAGAATACAGCGGAAATCGCGAACGGCACGGCGGCGGGCAACCCGTCCCACCGCCGTCGCGTGCACTACACTCGGGAGACTTCCGCCAGGAGCCACCAGTCATGCGTCTCGCCAATCGAATCGCCATCGTCACCGGAGCTTCGCGCGGCCTCGGCCCATACGTTGCCCGTGCGTTGGCCGCCGAGAACTGTGCCGTGGTGCTCGCGGCCCGCTCACTGCCCGAACTGGAGTCGGTCGCCGAGTCCGTTCGTGCCATGGGCGTGAAGGCCGTCACCGTGACTTGCGATGTCACGACAGCCGCCGACCGTCAGCGTCTCGTGAAGGCGGCGATGGACGAGTTTGGCCGCGTAGACGTCCTCGTGAACAACGCCGGTATCGAACTGACGGCGCCTTTCGAAAAGCAGGATGAGTCGGAGATCGAGCAGGTCATCAATGTAAACCTGACTTCCGCGATGCTGCTCGCACGGGCCGTCTTGCCTGGAATGCTCGAGCGGAAGGCTGGCTTCATCGTCAACATGTCATCGCTCGCGGGGAAGCTGGGCACGCCCTACAGTTCGCCGTACGCCGCTTCCAAGGCCGGCCTCATCCTCTTCACGCGGTCGTTGCGCGCAGAGCTCAAAGGCCGTGGTGTCAGCGCGAGCGCGATTTGCCCGACCTTCGTCTCCGATGCCGGGATGTACGATCAGATGCAAAAGGACACGGGCATGCACGCGCCGTTCCTGACGGGCGTTTGCACTCCTGAAGCGGTGGCGAAGGCGACGATTAAGTCGATCAAGCGCGACCGGCCGGAGATGCTGGTGCGGGTTGGGCCAACGCGGCCAATTGTGGCCTGGCAGGAGGCGACGCCGGGCCTGTTCGAGCGCCTCTACCCGCTGTTCGGGGCCAACAAGATCTTCAAGGAAGTGGCGCTCAAACGGGCCAAGAGCTAACCGCTACCGCGGCCAGAGCACCATCTGGGTGCAACGGAAAAGGGCGATCGTCTTGCCGCTCTCCTGGTGGATGACAGGGGCATCCCAGACCTGTGTGGTGCGCCCGCCATGGGCCATCGTCGCCGTGCAAGTGAGCGTGCCTTCGGTGGCGGTGCCGAGGAAGTTGCTTTTCACTTCCACCGTGGTGAAGCCGGAGGCGCCCTCCGGCAGGTTTGCCACGCAGCCGTAACCGCAGAGGGTATCGGCGAAACCCACGACAGTCCCGGCGTGGAGAAAGCCGTTGGGCGCCCACAGTTCCGGCCGGACGTGAAGGCGGCCTTCGATCGAACCCTCGGTCAATCGCAGGACATCGACTCCGATCAGGCCGGGAAGCCGCCCCACGGATCGGTCGTTCCAGAACTGTGGGGCCGAATGCTCGTGGGCGGGGTCGAACATGGGCGGCCCTCCTCTCTCCGGTACGCTGCCACAGTCAGTTGCGTCGTGCAACTACACTCGCGCGTGCCGGGCGCGCCATTCTCTGCTTGAATGCGCGGATGCAGCGCACCACCGTTGGCAACGTCGAACTGATCGCTCTCGTCGATACCATCGAGCCGTACCCGGCGGCCACGGTGTACCCCGCCGGAGGCGAAGCCCTCCGGGGAAAGTACGCCGGGTACCTGGATTCTGAGGGCCGCATCGCGCTGAACTTCGGCTGCTTCCTGGCGCGCGACGGCGATGCGGTGCTGCTCGTGGATACCGGCTGGGGACCGGAACATGGCGGGCATTTGCTGGAAGAGCTGGCGGCCGCGGGTGTCTCCCGCGAGTCCATCACTATGGTGCTATTCACCCATCTCCACGGCGACCACACCGGGTGGAGCATTGACCGCGCTACAGGGCGACCGACGTTCCCGAACGCGCGCTACCTCGTCCCGCGCCTCGATTGGGACCACTACGCGCCGGCGGACGACGCTTCGTTCGAACGCGACGTGCGGCCGCTGGACGCCGCGGGCCGCCTGGACCTGATCGAGGGCGAGCGGCGGCTCTCGCCCGGGCTCACAGCGCTGGCCACGCCCGGGCACACACCTGGCCACACAAGCGTGGCCATCCTTTCGGGTACTGCACGCGGCTTCATCCTCGGGGATGTGGTGATCTCGGCGCTCGATGCGGAGGAGCCGACGCTGGAATCGATCTTCGATTGGGACAAATCCGTTGCGACCGCAACCCGAAAGGCGATCCTCGCCCGGCTCGTGGCGGAGCGGGCGCTGGTGGGGGCGAGCCACCTGCCGGCGCCGGGGCTGGGGCGCTTCGTGCGCGATGGAGCAGGCCAACGCTGGCAGGCACTGTAGGGCGCGGTCCCTTTGCCGGCGATCTGGCGCGGTTTGGCCGGGCCGGTATCATTGCGCCGTCATGGCGAACTTCTCGGCCCCGGTCCCAACTGAATCCGAAAAGAGCACGTACCTTCACGAACGCGCGAATCGTCCGGCGCCGCCAAAGCGCAGCAACTTCGACCTCGTTCGGAGCTACCTGGGCGCAGGCCTTGGCGTGGTCTTCGCCATTGGATTCGTCGCGCTCGCTTTCCAGATCCGGGCGGGCTGGGATAACCACCGCGAGTGGGTGGTGGCAACCACCGTGCCGGGGCTCGTCCTGGGGGGAGTAGCGTTCGGGCACCTCATCGCCCGGAGGCAGCTGATGGCGCTGGCGCCGGGCGCTGGCCTGCTCGTGCTGACGGTGGTCTTCGTGTTCTTGAACTACCTTCGCGGCCGGGACACCGAAGGCGGCGACGCTCTTCGTGATGCGCTTTCAATCATCTCGGGCGTTCTGCTCGGATTGACGGTCGGTGCGCTTGTTGGGGCGCTCGCCTGGGTCGAATGGAAACGCCCGACGAAAGCGCCGCTCCCCGAGGTCTAAACCGCGCCAGAAATTTCACGCAGCGCACGAAGCGCCCCAAGGACAACATGACCGCACTCGCCACTCCCTCGACCATGGACGAAATTACGCCCGCCTGGCTCACGTTTGCCCTTCGCGCCGGTGGAGCCATCACGCATGCCAACGTCATCGCGGCGCCGCGCGAGACGATAGGCGCGGGCGTCGGGATCCTCGGCGAGCTGGCGCGGATCAGGCTCACATACGACCGGAGCGAAGGCGGCGCGCCGAGGAGCGTGATCGCCAAGATCCCGACGGCCGATCCCGGCGGCAAGGGCATCGCCAACGCGCTCGGGTTTTACGCGAAGGAGATGCGCTTCTACCAGGAGCTCGCAGGCCACTGCGGCGTGGGCGCTCCGCGCTGCTACTACGCCAGCAGCGAACCCGAGGCGATCAGGTATGTGCTCCTGCTCGAGGACCTGGCGGCGATCCCCATCGGCGATCAGATCGAAGGCTGCACGCTCGAGCAGGCGCGGCTGATAGTCGACAAGCTCGGCGATCTTCACGCGCGCTGGTGCGATTCGGCTGAACTCGCGGCCCTGGACTGGATCCCGGCCAGCAACGCGCCAGTCCAACAGTTCGTGTCGATCGCCTACGGCCAGGCGATCGGACCGTTCCTGGAGAAGTTCGGAGAGCGGCTGACTGCGGATCAACGGGAGCTGGCGACGAGGCTCGGAGCGCGCCT
>JBGOVF010000526.1:0-2587 GCA_041477975.1 Tepidiformaceae bacterium | reverse complement strand
GGTCATGCAGTCGAGCTTGATCGGCAAAGTGGAAAAGGCAAAGGTTTACGCGCGGGAGCGCCATCGCATGCAAATCGACGGCCTCCATGTCGCCTTCCACGGCGAAAACAGTGACCACGAAGTCTCCATCGCCGACGGCCGGTGGTCGTGTACCTGCTACTTCTTCACGAGCTGGAACGTGTGCAGCCACACGATGGCGCTCGGACGCATCCTGGACGGCATGGTGCCGCAGCAGCGCATGCCGGAGCTGGTCGCGACGGCGTAAGATCGAGCTTGTTGGTGGGATACGGCTGTAGGTACACGATCGGCTGGCGGGCGCCGATGACCGCGTACGCAATGGCGCAGCCGTCGCTGGTCCGGGCGTAGTGAATGGGCGTATCCAAAGCGGGAGAGTCTAGCGCCTCCCCCCGCCACCACCCGGATCTCCCAACCTCGCCTCAGGCGGGCAGGATGTTCTGGTTCATGTGGAAGAGGTTGTCCGGATCGTAGCGGCGCTTCACCTCGCGCAGTCGCTGGTAGCTGGCGCCATAGGCGCTGGCAACGCGGTCCTCTGTCTCGTCGGCGCCGAGGTAGTTCGAATAGCCGCCCCGGGCGAGCGCCGGTTGCATCGCCTCGAAGGTCTGTCGTGCCCAGGCAATATTCGTCGCGTCCTCGCTGGCATCCAGCCATTCCGAAACCACGAGGAAGTTGAATCCCGGGGCCCGGTGCGAGTATGCCGTCGCCGCGACGGGCACCCGTACCACGGCGCCGCTGTAGGTCTCCAGCAGCATCGCGCTCATCGGCGACGGACACTTCGCGAACTGGGTGACCATGGTGTCGATGGCCGCGTCGGTGAGCGCGGGTAGGAGGCTCGACTTCCAGTAGTTGCGGGCGCCCTTCGGGAAGCCCGCGTCCAGGATGCCGTTGATGGCCGAGTGCGAGATCGGGCCGAGCGCGTCCATGAGCGGGACGCCGAACTCGCGCAGCGGCCGGAGGTCCGCCTCAGCCTGTTCGGCCGACCCGCAGTGGCAGCAAAGGATGGCGGCGAGCGGCACGCCCGAGCCGTCGGGTGCATGCACCAACGCGCCGAACACGGTCAGCTCATCGGGCAGCTTCTGCGTAAACGCGCGCAGGAACTGGAGCACCTCGCGGCCGCGCTCGAGTGGGAACGCGACCAATCCGCCGGTGAGCATCGGCGGGATCGGGTGCAGGTCGAACTCGAAGGACGTGACGACGCCGAAGTTGCCGCCACCACCGCGCAGCGCCCAGAACAGGTCGGGGTTCTCGGAGGCGCTCGCCTGGAGGACTTCACCTGCTGCGCCGACCACCTCGGCCGAGCGCAGGTTATCGACCACGAGGCCATGCTTGCCCATGAGCCAACCGAATCCGCCTCCGAGCGTCAGACCGCCGACGCCCGTCGTCGTGACCGTGCCGCTGGTGGTGGCGAGTCCGTGGAGCTCGGTGGCGCGGTTGAGCTCGCCCCACGTCGCTCCGCCCTGCACCCGCGCCGTGCGCTTCGCCGGGTCGACGAAGATCCCCTTCATTGGTTGGAGGTCGATCATCAGCCCGCCATTCGAGACCGCACGGCCGGCGACGTTGTGGCCGCCGCCGCGCACGGTCAACTCAAGCCTTGCCGCCCGCCCATAGTTCACCGCGTCGACGACATCCGCCACCGTATGGCAGCGGACGATTGCCATCGGCCGGCAGTCGATCATGCCGTTCTGCACCTGCCGCGCGTCATCGTAGCCGGGTTGCCCCTGTTCCAGGACGGGCCCGGACACAGCCGCGCGAAGATCGTCGAGGGTACGAGATGCCGGAGTAGCGACCACGGTTCGCCTCCGCGCCGCGCGGTTCGATGCCCATCCACGGCAGCGCGGGACTATAGCATGAACGACCGCTGCGTGAACAGGTTGATGCCGGCAGGCTTGACGTGGAGATCCGGCCAACCCCTCACGCCTGGCGAGCACCATCCATCAAGCAGCAAGCGTTCGATTGCGCCATCTACCGTGGGCCTCCGCTCCTGCTGCCATGTCCGCGTTGATCTTCGGATGCGGGGAGTCGAAGTACCTCGATAGCTGTGTCATGCGCTCCGTCTCCCGTTCCGCCCGTTTGGAATCGGGTCGAACGAAGGGGTGTGCCAAAACGTAATCCGCGATTCCGCCTATCCGCCGTACTCCCAGCCCAGGTCGCGCTCGATCAGCATTTCGCCGGCGCGAAGGACGTCGCCGTCGGTGACGGCGCCGATGACAATCGTGTGGTCGCCGGTGGTCAGGAACTGCTGCGCATCGCAAGTGAACCAGCCCAGCGCGCGGTCGAGCACCGGGCAGCCGTTGTCGTGGATGCCATAGTCGAGGTCGGCGAGCTTGTCGTAGATGGCGGCCGCGGCTTCTTCGGAGCGGCCCTTCACCTTGCGGCCTTCGGCGGGCATCACGACTTTGCGGGCGATCTCCATGCCGTCCTTTTCGTGGAGCAGGTTCACGCTGAAGACGTTGGTCTGGCGGATATAGCGGAGCGTGCGGGCGTCGTTTTCGATGGCGACCGCCACGAGGCGCGGCTTGAAGGACACCTGCATGACCCAGTCGGCGAGCATGGCGTTGAGCGAGCCATC
>JBGOVF010000539.1:0-2505 GCA_041477975.1 Tepidiformaceae bacterium | reverse complement strand
TCACCGGGACGATTCTCGCGCCGGCCGGGAGCACTCCCAGCGTCTCCACGAAGTCCTCCGGGGCGCCGACCAGCGCAACGCCCGCGCCCTCCTTGATCCCGAGCTTCTGCGGGAGCGGCGTTCCTGAGTAACCAGCCATCGCGGCAAGGTAACGTTGCGGGCCTGAGCGCGCCAGGCGCCGAGGAACCCGTGGCCCCTTCGTCGCGTTGTACTAGAAGTATGGGAAGCAGCAGATGGACCCGAACGCTGGTGGTTGTGGTGGGAGTCGCTGGGTTCACATCGTCCTGTTTAGGCGACAGTCACGGCCCCGTGCCGCCCCAGGCGTCCGAGACTTCGCCGTCGCCGGCTCCCACCGCAGCTGCGGCTGGCAGTCGGACTGCCCCGCCGACTCTGGCCGACGAGTTCGTGTTTCGCTTCCCGCAGCCAGGCCCGTGCCCGTTCCCGGAACAGGCCGATGTCTGCGACCTGGCGCTCTCGGTGGTGCGTCATGTGCGAAACGGCGACACAGATGCGATTCTGGCTCGCGCCACTCCGCTCCCCAGCCAGTGCCCCGATCTTCCGCAGACCGTCCTGTTCGGGTCGGTGTGCGAGGGACAATGGGGGCAGGCGGTTTCGGCCATTTACGTCGCAAAGTGGGGCGGCGCGGCGGGGCTGGACACGCTTGCGCAGCTGCGCCAGGCGATTGCGGCACGCCTCGACGAGCCAGCAGCGGCGAGCGCCGTCGTTGGCGGAGTCGGATGTTCGTTGCCGAAATGCGAATTGGCGGTGGTAGCGATCGTGTTCCCGAGTACCGATGGGGACGGCGTGCTGCTGTTCCAGGTACGGCGCAACGCGAGCGGCCTCGGGATCGTCGGCATGCTGAACTGGGCGCCGTCGGATCCGTTTGTGCGCGGGCAATCGTCCGGGCTGCCGATAGCCTTCCCCGAATTGCGCTCGGCCGCCATGGCGCTCGTTTTTCAACCCTGGACGCCACAGTGACGCCACGCGCGGGGAACAAAAAGGGGTCGGTGGATGTGTGGAGCGGACACGACATCCAGCGCGACCCAGCAGTGTTTTAGCACGGACTAAGTGACCCGTGCAACAACCTGTCGAACATTGCGCCGCCCTTGACCCCGCGATTACGCAACCTACACTTGGCTACGAATGAAAACGGCAACGTTTCGCATCCTCGCCGCCGTCGCCCCCGCCCTTCTGAGCCTCGCCCTGGTTCGGGCAACTTCGGCAGCCGAAGTGAACCCGCAGGGCGGCAGCCAGGATGTCGCGAAGGTCGTCTGGACGGTCGTTGGCGTGGCCGTCACGTCCTTGATCCTCGGGATCTTCTACCTGTTCAAGCGGCAGATCGGCGCCTTTCCGAGGAACCCCTACTGGATAGCGCCGATCTCAGTGATGCCTGCCGGCGAACTGCCCGACGAAACCGATGACTCGCACGCGGCCGCTGGACATACCGCTGCCGGCCACGCCCCGGCCCACTAAGCCCTCGTTCGCATGAGCAGTGCAGCGCGGCCTCCGAAGGCGGTCGTGATCGTTGACTACGACCCGTCCTGGCCTGCCATGTTTCAGGCGGAAGCGGCCTCCATCCGCACGGCCTGCGGCGAACTGCTTGTTGCCATCGAGCACGTCGGCAGCACATCGGTGCCTGGGCTCGCCGCCAAACCGGTCATCGATATCATCGCTTTCCTGTCGTCCTTCGAAGCGGGCGCGGCCGTTGTGCCGGCGATGGAGGCGCTGGGCTACGAATACCGGGGTCAATACGGGGTGCCGGGGCGCCACTACTTCAGCAAGCCCGGCGGGCAGGCGCCATCCACCCATCACGTGCACATGTACGCGGTCGGTCACGCCGACGCCCTGCGGCTCATCTCCTTCCGTGACGCCGTCCGAGCCGACGACGACCTGCGCGACACCTATGCCGCGGTCAAACGCCAGAACGCCCGCGACTATCCCGGGAGCTCCATGCTGTACACGGGCGCGAAGAGCGGCTTCATCGACCGCATCGACCGGCTCATCGCGGGTACGCCCCAGGAACCGATCGTTGTCGTCGACTACGACCAGGCCTGGCCCGCGCAGTACGCGGCCGAAGCTGCCCGAATCCGGGACGCGCTCGGCGCGGGCCTCATTGGTCTCGATCACATCGGCAGCACCGCCGTGCCGGGGCTCGCAGCCAGGCCGATCGTCGACATGATGCCCCTCGTGGCGTCGTTCGAAGCGGCAGAGTCGCTTGTCCCGCCGATGGAGATGCTGGGGTATCACTACTTCGGCGAGTACGGCATCCCTCGCCGCCACTACTTCAACCGCCCGGGCTACCACGTCCACATGCTCGAACCGGGCAGCGCCCAGGCCACCGGCCACATCGCCTTTCGCGATTACCT
The DNA here is from genome assembly GCA_041477975.1 of Tepidiformaceae bacterium. Classification (GTDB taxonomy): domain Bacteria; phylum Chloroflexota; class Dehalococcoidia; order Tepidiformales; family Tepidiformaceae; genus JBGOVF01. The sequence goes on along the minus strand of JBGOVF010000539.1, from coordinate 139 downwards.
CCGAGCCCACCCCGAAACGGCGGCCGCCTACGCTAGCCTGAAGCGGCGCCTGGCGGCCCTCCACCGCGACGACCGCGACGGCTACACCGATGCGAAGGCAGAGTTCGTGCAGAGCATCATCGCCACGGCCCGCGGTTAG
>JBGOVF010000461.1:0-2968 GCA_041477975.1 Tepidiformaceae bacterium | reverse complement strand
GGCCAGATCACGGCCACCACGGGCTCATCGCCCCACGGCCAGGGCAACGAGACCACGTTCTCGCAGATGCTCGCTGACCAGTTCGGCGTGCCGATGGAGAACATCATCATCCTCCACGGCGACACCGGCGTGGTGAAGCAGGGCATCGGGACGTTCGGCAGTCGATCGCAGGCGGTCGGCGGCACGACGCTCATGCTCGCCGGGGACAAAGTGAAGAAGAAGATGGCCAAGTTCGCGGCGGCCATGATGGACGCGAACGAGGACGACCTGGTCTTCGAAAACGGCATGATTTCGGTGAAGGGCTCGCCGGGCTCGGGGAAGTCGTTCGCCGAGGTGGCGGCCTATGCCTATGTGCCCGTGCCGCTTCCGCCGGGCATGGAGCCCGGCCTTTCGGACGAGGCGTTCTGGGAGCCGGAGAACAACACGTACCCCTTCGGGTGTCACATCGCGATGCTCGAAATTGACCGCGACACCGGCGAACCGAAGCTGCTCAAGCTTGTCGCGGTTGATGACTGCGGGACGATCATCAACCCGCTCATCGTCGAAGGCCAGATCCATGGCGGGCTGGCGCAGGGCATCGGCCAGGCGATGATCGAAGAGGTGGTCTACGACGAGGACGGTCAGTTGCTGACAGGCTCGTTCCTGGACTACGCGATCGCCCGGGCGACCGACTTCCCGCGCTTCGAGATGTCGAGCACCGTGACGCCCACGCCGAGCAACCCGCTAGGGGCGAAAGGCGTCGGAGAGGCCGGCACGCTGGGCTCGACGCCGTGCATTGTCAATGCGGCGGTCGACGCGCTCAGCCAGTTCGGGGTGAAGCACATCGATATGATGCTGCGGCCCGAAAAGCTCTGGAAAATCATCAATGGAGGCCAGGCGTGATCCCGACGCAGTTCGAATACAAGCGCGCCAACTCACTCGACGAAGCCCTTGCCCTGCTGGCCGCCAGCAAGGGGGAAGGCAAGCTCCTGGCCGGCGGCCACAGCCTCATCCCGCTGATGAAGCTGCGGCTAAGCGAGCCCGGAGTCCTGATCGATATCGCCCGGATCCCGGGTCTGAGCGGCATCGGCGAGAAGGCCGGGAAAATCGAAATCGGCGCTACGACCGTCCATCACGACGTGGCGACCTCCAGCCTCCTGCTGCAGCGGGCGCCCGTCGTAGCCGAAGCCGCGGCAGAGATCGGCGACCCACAGGTGCGCAACCGCGGCACGCTCGGCGGCAGCCTGGCGCACTCCGACCCTTCGGCCGACATGCCGGCCGTGATGGTGGCGCTCGACGCCGAAATTCACCTGCGCGGGAGCGGCGGCTGGCGGGCCGTAAAGGCCGAGGACTTCTTCCAGGACATGTTTACCGTCGACCTCAAGGACGACGAGATCATCGCCGGTGTACAGTTCGCGCCGATCGCGAAGGCGGCCTACGCCAAGCTGCACCAGAAGGCCTCGCACTATGCCATCGTCGGGGTGTGCGCGGCGCTGCAGATGAACGGCAATACGTGCACCTCGGCGCGGGTCGCGGTCACCGGCGCATCGACTCACGCCCAGCGGCTGAAGGGCGTTGAGGCGGCGCTCGCTGGCAAGGAGCTGACGCAGGCGAACATCGACGCGGCTGCCGCCGTGGCCGCCAACGGCCTGGAGAACGTCAACTCCGATCTGCACGCCTCGGAAGCTTATCGCCGGGCGATGGTCAAGGTGTTCACCAGGCGGGCACTGGAGCGCGCCGCGGCGAGGTAGGACGGCCAGCCCTCACCCCCCGACCCCCTCTCCCGACTGCGCGGGCGAGGGGGAGCGCGTCCGGCGCTATACTGGGGGAGATGGCTGCCCGCGGGCGGCGAGAGGCGCAGCAGCGATGTCCAACGTCAACAGCTTCGGGACGTTCCTCAAGACGATGCAAACGAACCCACCCGCGGCGAGCGGCGATCCGTCGCCGCTCCGCCTCGCCGAACTGCTGCGCGAAGGACCGATGTCTCTCGCCGAGCTCCACGAACGAAGCAAACTGCCCACCGATGTGTTCCTGCGCCTCCTGACGAACCTGGTGGATATCGGCATGGCGAAGCGCTCCGGAGACGGAGAGATGTTGATTTCACTCTCGGAGGATGGCCGCAAGGTCGTCGGCAGTGCCTCCTGAGCGGGCGCATCCGGGCTGGCGCCGCTTTCGCCGCGGTGTAGTCGCGTAAGGCCCATTCCTCACGGGGGCGGCGATCTATGTTCTGTTCCTGGTAACCCTGCGAGACGACCCTCACCAGCGCGACCGGCTCATTGTTGCCGGGTTGGGCGCAGGCGTTGGCGCGGGTGAGGTGGTTTCGCGCTACCGCGACGCCCCGGCGCGCGCCCTGACGAGCGTTCCAGGGATTCTGTATGTACTGTTAAACGCTGTCGTGGCCATCGCCGCGCTGGGCTTCGTCCGGACGTTCGACCTCAAGTTCGGGCTCGCCGACGATGCGACGCACAGCCAGATCCGGTGGGCGCGCATCGCCATTGCCGGGACCGGGGCGATGGCGGTGCTACGCAGTTCGTTGTTCACCGTTCGCGCGGGGGACCAGGATGTGGCCGTCGGTCCCGCGGGCTTCCTCCAGATCATCATGGGCGCCGTCGATCGCGAGGTGGACCGGCGCCGTGCCCAGGCCCGCGCCCCGCTGGTGCACGAGATCATGTCCGACATCGCCTTCGAAAACGCGGTTCGCGCCCTCCCCTCGTTTTGCTTTGCCCTGATGCAGAATCTGGACGACGACGACCAGGAGCGGTTTGGTGAGCAACTGAAGCGGCTTCAAGCGGATACCGCTATGAGTCCGGACGCGAAGTGCCTGAATCTCGGTCTGGCGCTCATGAATGTCGTGGGGGAAGAGGTGCTGCGCGCGGCCGTCGAACAGCTCCGGCCGACAATAGCGAAGGACCCACCGCGGCCGCCGAGCCCGCCAGCGCCGGCGGCCGGCGGTTAAGCCGGGGCGAATCCGGGGAGCGGAAGCGTGAGC
>JBGOVF010000371.1:0-3482 GCA_041477975.1 Tepidiformaceae bacterium | reverse complement strand
ATTGCGAGCAAGTTGAGGTTTTCGCCAGGGTCGAAGCTGAATTCCAGCGTGCTCGCCCGCACTCGCTCTTTGTCGAAGAGCTCCCGGCCTGCCTTTGCATGCTTTTCGGCACGCTCCAGGTCACCGCCGTGCCAACTTCCGACACACACCGCGTAGTGGCCCATGCACACTTGGCCGGTGTTGCCTCGCTTCAGGGCGGCAGCCAGCGTTTGTTCCCCCCAGTAAAGCGTTTGACCGGTGCCGGCGACAAGGTGATACGTGAAAGCCCCCCACAGCGCGGGGACGAGTTCGGGTGGGTCCTCCCGCCCCTCCGCCAGGGCGATGACGCGATGCACCGTCTGTTCGACCAAAGGCGCGGAATACCCGTCAACGTTGCTGAGAGGGGCGATGAGGGCTGCGGCAAGCGCCAGTTCGAGCCCATCGCGGTCAGCGCTCGCTGGCAAACTGGCTAACAGTTCGAGGCCGCGATTCAAGTGCGCCACCGCCTCGACGTTGGCGCGACGCGTACGCGCGAGTGATCCCGCCAGCTTCCACCACCCCACCGCTTCCATCGCCAGACGCGCCTCGGTGTAGTGATGAGCGACCACCTCCGGTTGGCCCTCCGCGACCTCCGGAAACTGCGCGATGAGGGCCTCCGCGATCAGTCGGTGGAAACGCCCGCGGGTGCTCCTCAGCAGAGAGTTATAGGCGGCATCCTGGATGAGGGCGTGCTTGAAGACGTAGCGTTCGGTGGCGCCGAAGCCGCGCCGGTAGACCAGCCCGGACTCCACGAGCGCATTCAGCCCGGTACTTAAAAGCTCGGGGCGCAGCGCCGAGACAGCGGCGACGACGGAGTGGCTGAACTCCCTTCCCACGGTCGCGCCGAGTTGCGCAACCTCCTTCGCCTCACCCAATCGGTCCAGGCGTGCCATGAGCGAGTCCTGCAGCGTCTCAGGTATCGCGAGCGGCGCCATCCGATTGTCGAGCACTAACCGGCCACGGTCGTCGCGCAGGAGCGACGACTCAAGCACCATCTTGGTGAGTTCCTCGATGAAGAGCGGCACTCCGTCTGCCCGGGCCACGATCTGCGCGACAACCTCCGGCGGCAATGCGTCTGTGCCGGCGACGTGAAGCATGCACTCCTCCGCCTCCCCGGGCGCCAACCGCGCCAGGCGCAACGCCGTCATGTATGGCTGCTGGGGCCAGGCCGGCTCGAATTCTGGGCGGGCGGTCAACAGCACCAGCATGCGGCCTTTGGGTTGGCCGCCGACGATCGTGCTCACCAGTTCGAGAGTGGAGGGGTCGATCCAGTGGAGGTCCTCGACAACCAGCAGCACGGACTGTCGCCGCGCTTCGGCCTCCAGCCACGCAACGGTGGCTTCGTACGTCTTCTGCCTCCGCTGCTCCGGGCTCAGTTCCAGCGCCGGGTAGCCCTCGGGGAGGGCCAGTCCCAGCAGCGACGCGAAGAGCGGGAGCAAAGCCTGGGGGTCCGCCCCGGCATCTGTCAGCATTGCTGCGAGCTGCTCGATGGGTGGCGCGCCCGGTGAGGAGGCGATCAGCCGTTGCAGATGATCGATGAACGGGAAGAGCGCGCTGTTCTGGTGGGACTGTGAGCAGCGCAGCTCGATGCGCAGGTGCTGCTTTGCGGGAAGACGTTCGTGCAGCGTGCGGAGCAAGCGAGACTTGCCGATGCCTGGCTCGCCCGAGACAAAAACAACCTGACCGTCGCCGGCGGCCGCGCCGTCCCAGCGGCTCAGGAGGACCGCCATCTCGTCCTCGCGTCCGACGAGCGGCGTCAGCTGCCCGGAGACATCGAGCCTGCTCTGCGCGCCGGTTTCGCCGCTAATCCGAAAGAGTTCGAGCGGTTGGGCGACGCCTTTGAGGGCGTGTGCGCCCATGCTCTCGGCGACGAAGTAACCCTGCGCGAGCCGCCAGGTCGCGGCCGAAACCGCAACGCAATTGGCAGGCGCGGCGCCCTGCACGCGGGCCGCAACGTTGGGCGTCTCGCCCACCACGTCGGCGTGTTCGATACGCTCGCCCGCGCCCATCTCGCCGACGACGCAGAGACCAGTGTGCAACCCGACGCGGACACCCAAAGGAAGGCCACCCTGAGGCCCCTGCATCCCCGCCCAGGCGGTGATCTCCAGCCCAGCACGGATGGCGCGTTGGGCGTCGTCCTCGTGTGCGCCGGGGTACCCGAAGTAGGCGAGCATGCCGTCGCCGAGCCACTTGCCAACGTAGCCTCCGTGCCGCTCCACGGCAGCCGCGCAGGCCGCGTGGTATCCACGCACGATTACGCGCAGGTCTTCGGGATCGAGCTTCCCCGAGAGGGCCGTGGAGTCGGCGAGGTCCGCGAACATGACAGTGAGCTGGCGGCGTTCACCCTCGGCCCGGGGGAGGGGAGCAGGCGCTGCTGCAGCCAGCGGCCGAGTTCCCCCGAGATCCGTACCGCACCCCGGGCAGAACTTCGCCGCACCGGCGATCGCCTGGCCGCACGCGGGGCACGCTGGGGGAAGCGGCGTCCCGCACTCCGAACAGAACTTCGATGTCGGGGCCTCCGCATGCCGGCATTCAGGGCATTCCATTGGTGCGCACTATACGTCGAATGCCCCGGCGCGATGCCATCCCGCGAGGCTACGCGCCCCAGTTCGCCCCCGCTCCCTCGCGGTATGCCCGCATCGCCTCGATGTGCGTCGCCATCGACACGCCCGGCCGCGGCGCGCTGAGGCCCGGCGGCATCGTACGCAGCGAGACATGCGTGGCGCCGGCCTGGCGCCAGCGCTCCAACTGCCGGCCCCAGCGCTCCGTGCCGGCGGGTTCATAGTTGACGAACCCTTCGATGCCGAACTCGGCGCGCCTCCGCCCCGCGGCGGCGAGGTAGCGATCGAGGCGCCCGAGCGCTTCCGCCAGTTCGTCGTCCGGCGCGAACAGCGGGAACCAGCCATCGGCTATCCGCGCCGCCCGCCGCAGCACGGCATCGTGCCGCCCACCAAGCCAGATCGGGATACGCTCCGCTGGCCGCGGGTTGATCCCCGCCCGGTCGATACGGTCCCAGTGCCCTTCGAAGGTGACCACGTCCTCATCCCAAAGCCGCCGCAGGAGGCCGATCTGCTCCTCCTCGCGCTTGCCGCGCGTGTGGAAGTCCTGGCCCAGTGCCTCGTATTCGACCGCGTTCCAACCGGTGCCGACGCCGAGCCGCAGCCGGCCCCTCGAAAGCAACTGCACCTCAGCCGCCTGCTTCGCCACCAGCGCGGTCTGCCGCTGAGGCAGGATGATCACTCCAGACGCCAATCCGATAGTGCTCGTCACCCCCGCCATGAACGCGAACAGCGTCAGCGGCTCGCGGAACGGCGTCTCGCGCGTATACCGCCCGCCCCAGTCGGCCCGCCCTGCCGGGTCGGCTCCCAGCACATGGTCGAACGCGACGATGTGCGAAAAACCCAGCGCTTCTGCCGCCTGCGCGAAATCGCGGATCGCCGCGGGGTCCGTCCCCGCCTCGGCAT
>JBGOVF010000480.1:0-2866 GCA_041477975.1 Tepidiformaceae bacterium | reverse complement strand
CGCGACAACGGTGGGCCGGCGGCCACCGGACGCTCGCCGGACCTATGGCTATGCGCGCCTGGAAGTGCTGGCGGTGCCGTTCCACGTGGCGCTGCTGCTCGTGATTGCCGGCTACATCGTCTACGAGTCGGTTAGCCGCCTGGGTGGGTCGTCGGACATCGCGACGGGGCCCGTATTGGTGGTGGCGGCCGGTGGGCTCGCGGTGAACCTTGGCGTGATGCGCGTGCTGCACGAACACGGCCGGCACAGCATGAACGCGCGGGCTGCCTCGCTGGAAGCGATGGCGGATGCGCTTGGGTCGGTGGCGGTGATTGCGTCCACTGCGTTCATCGCACTGGGCGGGTGGCGCGGAACGGATGCGGTGGTCGGCCTCGGGATAGCGGCCTTCATCGTGCCACGAGCGTGGGGACTGTTGCGCCAGGCGGGGGAAATCCTCCTCGAAAGCGCGCCCGCCGGGCTCGACCCCAAATCGATCGTGGCGGCGGGGCAAGAAGTGGAGGGCGTACTGGCGCTGCACGACGTGCACGTCTGGTCGATCGCGCCGCGGTTCCCGGCACTGAGCGCGCATGTCGAGATTGAGGATGTGGCCTGCACGGAACACATCCTGACGGACCTGGCAACGATGCTCCGCGAACGCTTCGGCATCGGCCACGTCACCCTGCAACCGGAGACGCCGAAGCTGCACGAGGCGATGGAGTGCTGCCTGAGCCCCGATTCCGGGTTGCTCGTGGCCGCGGCGCATTCGCATGGGGAGCGCGGCTAGTGGCGGAGCGCCGGACGCTTCGGCGGCGTCAGGTGGTCATTGGCGGGGCAGGGTTGGTCGCCGCCGGGGCGGGTGGCGCTGCCTGGCTGGCGCTTCGAGGCGGCGGTTCGAACGCGCCCGCGGCGGACACCACGCCGTTCGCCACACCGACAAGCGTCCCGCAGCCGACAGCCAAACCAACGAGGCCGAGGGGCGGAGTCGGGCGATTGCAGTCGCCGGCCGGATTCAACTTCGACACGTTCGACGGGCAACGAAGCGGCGAAGTCACGGCCGTGGAAGTGCTTGGGCGGACGCATTCGCGGATCGTGCAGTGGACGGACTTCCAGGCGCCCGCCCTGGGGCCGGACCTGGCGACGAGCTGGGAGCAGCCGGAAAGCACGCGCCTCGTGCTGCACCTCGACCCGAAAGCACGCTGGCAGGACCGCGACCCACTCAATGCGCGCCCGGTGACGGCGGCGGATGTGGTCGCGCATTTCATCCGCACGCTGGCGATCGCGAAGCAGAGCAGGACCCCGCTGGATCAGCGGATGCAGGATTACGCGGCCGTGCAGCGCGTGAGTGCGCCGGAGGACGGGGTCGTGGTGTTCGAAACGGCACGCCCGGACCCGTTTCTGTTGAACACCCTCGCCGGGCGGTTCGCGCTGGTGCAGGCGCCGGAGGCGGTGGCGAAGTTCGAGGCGACGTGGCCCGAACGGCGGCCAGGGGAGGTGGTGGGAAGCGGGCCGTGGCAGTTCCTGGGTGAGAAGGACGGGGCGCTGAGGTTTTCGGCCTTCCGCGATGGCCACCTCTCACCCCTCATGGACGCGCTGGAAGTCCAGGAGCCCGTGGACGTCGTCGCGCGGTTCCAGGCGAAGCAGTTGGACGAGGCGCTAACGCGCGACCGGCGCGATGCCGCGGCCCTGCGGGCACTCGGCGCCGGCGTGGCCGAGCTGGCGCGGTTCGAGGAAAGCCCGGTGATCACGTCGGTTGGCTTGAGCGGTGCGCCCTGGAACAATGCGGACCTGCTGCGGGCACTGAGCGGGGCGCTCAACCGGGGTGAGCTGGCGAAGCGGCTGTTCGGCGGGCGGGCGGCCCCCGCCGGACCGGTGCCACCGTCGGCGCCGGGCTTCGCGCTCACCGGCGCAGAACTCGCGGCCTACCCCGGCTACAACCAGGACGCCGCTGCGGATGCGAAGGACGCGCGGGCGCGCTGGCAGGCCGCCGGCGGGCCGGGCCTGGGCACCGTGACCGTAGACTTCCCGAGCATCTTCGACCCGCTCTATAGCGCGAGTGCGACGGTGACTGGCATGCTGAGCGAAGTCCTTGGGAACCAGTTCAAGGCGACGGTACAGACCTACACGACCATCGCCGAGACGCGATACGGGACCGGGTCGGTGCGGCTGTGGTTTGGCTGGGGGCCGGCCGTGGCGGAGCCAGACCCGACCCGACAAATGATCGAGTACTACCGGTCGGTGCCGGGGGTGACGAACAAGCTGAACCCGACCGGTCTCGTGCAGGCTGCGACGGTGTTCGGGATCGAGGCGCGGCAAGCGGCGATTCGCGAGGCTTCGAAGAAGATCCTGGAACAAGGCGGGATCGGGATCATCACGTGGCTGCAGCAACGCTCGGAGGTGTTCCGCTGGGGCTACGCGGCGGGGCTGGCACCGAGCCCATACTGGACGCAGCACCTGGACGGAGGACGTTACCTCGAACCGGCCGACCCTTCGTACCAGGGGCGCTGATCGCCTTCCGCCGCCGCCTGGGCTTCATCCAGCACTTCCATCACGTGCATAACACGGGCGGAGATTCCTGCTTCGCGGACGGCGGCTTCGTATTGCATCTGGCAGCCGGGGTTCGCAGTCGCGATGACATCCGGGCGGTGGAGTTTGAACTGCTCGGCTTTGCGCGCGCGAAGTTGGGCTGACATCGCAGGCTGCACGAGGCTATAGATGCCGGCCGCGCCACAGCACATGTCGGCGCCTGCCGTTTCGACCAGGTGGCAGGACTCGAGGTCGCCGAGAAGGCGGCGAGGCTGCTCGCGGATACGCTGGGCATGGGCGAGGTGGCAGGCGTCCTGGTAGGCGACCCGCGCCGGGAAGGCGCCGGGCACATGTGTGTCGCGGG
>JBGOVF010000283.1:0-4063 GCA_041477975.1 Tepidiformaceae bacterium | reverse complement strand
GCCTGGCGCATCTTCAACGGCGGCCAGCTCGATTCGTCGGACGACTCCGGCGCCACCTGGCAGCGGGTGGGGACGATTCCCAAACCCGGCCACTCCGTGGGCGAAGTCATCCGCTCCGGCCCGCTGCGCGCCTGGGCGTTCACGGGCGAACCAATCGGCCAGTCGGCGAAGTTCCTCCCGGTTGTGCTGTTTAGCGACGATGGCGGACGCAGCTGGCGGCCGTTGAAACTTGGCGCCGACTTCGCGACCGTCGAAGCGCACCTTGGCGTCTCAGCAGAAGGCGTCCTCTGGCTTCTCAAGGCCAGTCAGCCCGGCGCCGGCAGCCAGCCCAAGTGGCTTTACCGCTCCGACGATGGCGGGGTCAACTGGCGCCTCATCGCCGACTCGCCAATGGGCACGAAGAGCGAGTTCAACACGTTGCCCCTTGGCGGCTACGCCACCGAGATCACCGTCTCTCCCGGCGGGAACCTGTTTCTCGCAGGTGGGCGAAGCACTCTCTACATCTCTACCGATGGCGGGGTGAAGTGGCGCGCGGCCATCCCCGCTGCCCTGGCGAACCCGGGAGATGGCGGCGTCTCGCCGCCGGTCTTCGTCGATGCCCTGCACGGCTGGGAGATGACGCAGCCTGGCATCTTCCGCACCGATGACGGCGGGCTCACCTGGGAACTGGCCACGCTTCCAAAGTGAACAACGCCCCGCCGCAATGGCGGGGCGCCGTCTTCGTTCCCGGGCCCGCGGCGGCTTAGCGCATGCCCGGCTCCCGATCTTCGGCCCGCGCCCTGGCGGCCAGCGGGCCGGTATGGCCCGCCGTCGCGTAGAACGCGAACCCTCCTCCTGCGAACACCAGCGCCGCCAGCCCCAGCGCGATGAACAGGGTCCCGCGCGATGCCCCCGCATCCGCTGCGAACGCGCCACAACCGGTCTCCGGCGGACGCGGCGTCCGCTCGCCGCCCACGGTGCTCACCGGCGTAAAAGTGCTGGTTGGCGGAACGCCGGGAATGTTCGTTGGCTCACCGGGAGCCAGCGTGGCCGTGCTTGTGGGCGTCGGCGTGCACGTGGCCACGGCTGTCGGCGTGCTCTCGGCCGGCAGGCGGCTGTTGAGGAAGCCGAGCAGGACCGTCTCACCTGGACCCGGTTTGGCGTCCTGTGAAGCTGGCGTGACGGCGATCCAGCCAGTCCGCGGCTTTTCGTCGACGTGGTACGTGCAGTTCGGGCGATAGGGGACGACCCATTCGATTTCGCCCGCTGAATCAGTCATTGCGCTCGTGTTCACACCGCATCCGCTGAGCGCGAACTCCCAGCCTTCGCCGGGCGCGTTCCCGTTGCCGTCCGGGACGGATTTGTGAACGCGGATCGTGCCGCGCAGTTGGTTGTACATGTCCACGCGGGCCGCGTCACCGAGCCGCAGCTCCACTGTCACCGGTTGGATCGCGCCGCTGGCTTCGAACGTGCCGTCGTCACCCATGTCCAGCCTCCAGCCGGTGTACAGGTGTGGCGCCACGGGAACTTCCGCGACCGTGTAGGTGCCGACACCCAGGCCGGAGAGGACGATGAGGCCGCCAGCAGGGGATGTGAACGGGCTGCCTGCGAGCGGCACGCCGTCCTTCTTGACGATGAACTGGAACCCGGCGAGGCCCTCGGTGCCCGTTCGGTTGCCGTCGGGGTCACTGAACTTCTGGATGTAGAGGCTCGGCGTGGTCAGTACGTTGCCGCACTCGCGGTTGAAGAAATACACGGTTAGCGACTGTCCGGATCCGACCTGGATGCCGGGGAAGGCAGTGCCGAGCGTTGCGGAGCCCGCGCTGCCGCTCGTGCCGTACCGCGTTTCGAAGTCTCCCGGCACCGATTGGCCGGCCGTGCACGCAGTGGGGCTGCCGTTCGCTTCGGCGACGGCGTACGTGCCGGGCCTCAGCCCGCTGAAACTCACGCTCCCGCTGCCCTCCACCGTCTGCCGAGGCGCCTGCACGGGCCCGCTCAGGTCGAACTTCCACTTGCCGTTCAGGCCAAGGTCGACCTTCACCACGGTGAGCGAAGCCGGGCGCATGTTGCCGAACGAAAGGTCGCTGACTGCCCCGCCCGCGGGCACGAGCCGGGTGTAGCAGCCGGTCGCGGGCTGGCTGGCGGTCCACGGCGACTGCGCCGTCTCGCAGAAGGTGTACTGGCCTTCCGGGAGTCCCAGGAACGAGAAGTGCCCGGAGCTGTCAGTCGTCGTGACGAACGGGTCGATCGCCGGGCCGTTGATGCGCGAGGCAGTGACCGTCCAGCCTTCGAGGCCGGGCTCGCCCGCGTCGCGCACGCCGCTGCCATTGAGGTCGTGGTACTTCTCGCCCGAGGCGCCACCCGTCGCGACGTTGTAGGCGATGCAGTAGACGTCCTGGACGGAGTCGCCGTCGCTCGCCAGGTCGATGTACTCGAGGTTGTCCTGGTTCACTACATCGCGGTAGCAGCGCAGCCCGGCAAAGGCGTAGCCGGCGGCGGGAACTTCGCTGATCCAGACGAGGTGGCCGCCGGTGAAGTGCGAGCGGTCCAGGGTGACCTCGGCATAGCCGCCGGGGCCGGTTGGCCCGAAGCCGACGCCGGTGAAGGGCATCGGGTTAGGGTGAACGATCGGCGCGGTATCGAAGCTGTACCGGAAACCGAACGGCTGCGTGGCGAGCTGGCAACCAGCCGGGAGCGGCGCGCCGGCCGTCACGGGGACGGTCGCGTTGACCGGGCCGCTGGCGAGTTCGCCGTAGTGATCGAAGATACCGCCGTCCACGTTCCGCGGCACGTCCGCGAAGCTTCCGCAGACGGCCTTGTAGGCGTGCACGGTGACAGGCTTGAGCGGGTCGTGGAAGGCGCTGGTGGGGCTGCAGCCGGCCCCCGAAATAGTCTGATCGGTGCCCGAGGAGCTGAGCGTCACGTCGCGCACGCCCTGGCGGGCGCCGGTGCACACGTCAGCGCCGTACCCCGCGGGCACGCCCACTTCGGTGACGCGCCAGCTGCCCAGCGTGAGCCCTGAGAGCGTCGTCACGCCGGCAGCGGCATCCTCGTCGTCGCGGTTCGAACCTGTCCCGCAGGTGACGGCGGTGGCGGTATCGGAATCCGCGCTGAAATCGTCGGTGACACAGAACGTCTCCACCGGGCTCTCGCCCTGGATGCGCTCCAGCTTGTACGTGGCGCCGCCGACGGCGTTGCCAGCCGGCGCATCGGCGTCGGCGCGGTCGTCCTTATTGATGTGGATGGCGCCGAGGATAGCCACATACGAGTTCTTGGCGCAGACCATGTAGCTCGTCGTGTTCGATGGCACCGATGCCGTCGTCTGCCACCCTGACTCGCTCGCTGAACACGTTGCAGTGCCGGACGGATCGGACTTCACGATGAAGCCGTTGAGCGACCAGCCCGGCGGGGCGGCCGGTACCGTTTCACTCACGCTGCGCGATTGGTTGACTGGCACGCTGCTGATGGTCTGCACGCTGGACGCGGCGGCGTTCGGGTTGAGCAGCGTCGAAACCGCCCGGGCGCCGACGGAGACGGTGAACGAGCCGCCAGGATGCGCGGTGGCCGACGTCACCTTCTGCACGCGGACCGTGCGCGTCGTGGGTTGCTGCGTGTTGAACGCGCAGAGGTGGATGGTGCCGTTGTTGTTGTGGTCCTGGTCGGTGAAGTAGGCCGAGAGCACCTGCGCGGCGGTCTGGCGTTCGCCAACGGCGCGCGGGCCTTCCTCCTCGCATTTGTCATTGCCGCCGCCCTGCGACCCCTGGCCGTGGTCGGGCAGGTAGAAGTCGAGCAACTGCCAGCCATCGGCTTGCTGCGCGCTGGTCAACACCTCCGTGACGGTGTAGTCGCCCTGCGCGACCTCCTTCGAGTCGTTGTTGCGGGCGGTGTAGTCCGTCGCCCCGTCGATCGCGAAGTTCCAGTCGTGATTGCCTTCGTGCTTCCAGCCGGAGCCGCCGCTCTTCGGCACGTACTTGTGAATGTGGATGTGGCCTGTGGGCCCAGGCGTGGGGTTCCCCGCAGCCACCGGATCGGCCGTCCATCCGGCCGAGAAGATCCCCAGGGCCGTGACGGCGCCAAGGATGGC
>JBGOVF010000288.1:0-3998 GCA_041477975.1 Tepidiformaceae bacterium | reverse complement strand
GCGGCCGGCGACCGCCACGCGGACGCCGAGAGCGCCGCGTTGCATCGTGCGCTGAACCGACTGCTTGACGGCGCGGCGGAAGGCGACCCGGCGTTCGAGCTGGTCGGCGACCGAGCGGGCCACCAGGTAGGCGTCGAGCTCCGGCGTGCGGATTTCCTGGATGTTGACGCGCACGCGACCGCCACTGAAGCGCTCCAGCGTATTGCGCAGCTCTTCGACCTTGGTGCCGCCGCGGCCAATGACGATGCCCGGCTTGGCCGTGTGGATCGTGATGGTCACCAGGTTCGCGTTGCGGTCGATCTCGACGTGACTGATGCTCGCGTCGGGAAGTTCCGAGAGGACGAAGCGGCGCAGTTCGAGGTCTTCGTGGAGCCGCTTGGTGTAGTCCTTTTCAGCGAACCACTTGGATTCCCAGTCGTAGATGATGCCGAGGCGGAAGCCGTGCGGATGTACTTTCTGTCCCAAATGCCTAACCCTCCCGCTCGTCGAGAATGATGGTGATGTGGCTCGACCGCTTGAGGATCGGGCTGACGCGGCCGCGCGAGCGGGGCCGGAAGCGGCGCTGCGTGGGGCCGTCATCGGCGACGGCTCGCTTGATGACGAGGTCATCGACATCGAGGTCGAAGTTGTTCTCGGCGTTGGAGGCGGCCGAAAGCACCACCTTCGAAACCGAGCGGGCGTGCGGCGACTGGACGTAGCGAAGCAAGGCAAGCGCCTGGTCCACGGTGAGGCCGGGAAGGCGCTCGAGGATGAGGCGGATCTTGCGGGGCGAGGTGCCGAGGCCCTGGGCCGAAGCGCGGACTTCCATGCTAGCGCCTCACCTTGCTCTGGCGGTCGCTCTTGGAGACGTGACCGCGGAACGTGCGCGTGAGCGCGAATTCGCCAAGCTTGTGACCGACCATGTTCTCGGTGATGAACACTGGCACATGGCGGCGGCCGTCGTGCACGGCGATCGTCATGCCGATCATGTCCGGCAGGATTGTTGAGGCGCGGGACCACGTCTTGATCACGGTGCGCTGGGCGGCGTTGCGCATGGACGCGACCTGCTCTGCCAGCCGCGGATGCACGTAGGGGCCCTTCTTCGTGGAACGTGACATTGGCTACTCCTACTTCGTCCGCCGGCGGGCGATGAACTTGTCGGTGCGCTTGTTGTTGCGGGTGCGATACCCGAGGGTGGGCTTGCCCCAGGGGGTCTTCGGGCCGGGCATGCCGATCGGGGCACGGCCTTCGCCACCACCGTGTGGATGGTCGCGGGGGTTCATGACGGAGCCGCGGACTTCCGGGCGGCGGCCGCGGTGGCGGGTGCGCCCGGCCTTGCCGAGTTTGACGAGCGAATGCTCGACGTTGCCAACCTGGCCGACGGTGGCGACGCATTCGATGCGGACGCGGCGCATTTCGCCGCTGGGCAGGCGGACGAGGGCGTAATCGCCTTCCTTGGCCATGAGTTGGGCGCTGACGCCGGCGCTCCGGACCATCTGGCCGCCCTTGCCGGCGACGAGCTCGATGTTGTGGATCTGGGTGCCGGTAGGCATGTTCGCGAGCGGAAGCGTGTTGCCAACGCGGACTTCGGCGGCGGCACCGCTGAAGAGGACGGCGCCAACGGCCAGGCCGTTGGGGGCGAGGATGTAGCGCTTTTCGCCGTCCGCGTATTGGAGGAGGGCGATGCGGGCCGTACGGTTGGGGTCGTATTCAATGGCGACGACCTTCCCCGGCACGCCGGCCTTTTCGCGGCGCCAATCGATGATGCGGTAGAGGCGGCGCGAGCCGCCGCCGCGGTGGCGCACCGTGATGCGGCCCTGGTTGTTGCGGCCAGCAGCGTTCTTCTTGAGCGATTCCGTGAGCGACTTTTCGGGCCGGCTCCTGGTGATCTCCGAATAGGTCTGGCCGCTGGCGTTACGCCGGCCGGGGGAAGTTGGCTTGTACTGCTTTATGGGCATGGCCTAGATCCCCTCGAACAGTTCGATTTTGTCGCCCGGGACGAGCGTGACGATGGCCTTCTTCCAGTCCGGACGAAGGGTGACCTTGCGGCCGAAGCGCTTGGGCTTGCCCTTCATCTTCATCGTGTTCACTTCTGTGACGCGGACGTTGAACGCGAGCTGGACGGCTTCCTTGATCTGGTTCTTGTTGGCGCGCAGGTCAACTTCGAAGACGTACTTATCGAGTCCGGTGAGGACTGTCGTTTTCTCCGTGATGATGGGGCGGAGGAGGACCGCGTAGGGATGGAGTTCCTTCGGCATTAGACGGCCTCTCCTACGCGGCGGCCACGGGCGGGCTTGACGTTGGCCCCGCCCCAGAGGGCCTCGCACTTGCGCACGGCCTCTTCCGACATGACAAGGTGATGCGCGTTAACGACGTCAACAACGTTGAGATTGGCCGCCGGGACGACCTTGACGTTTTCGAGGTTGCGGCCGGCGAGGAAGAGCTGGCGGTCCGCGTCGCCACTGACGACGAGGGCGCGGCGGCTGACGTTGAGCGCGTCCAGCGTTTCCTGGACTGCGCGGGTCTTGAGGTCGGGTGTTGCCAGGCCTTCGAGCACGATAATGCTCCCGGCGGCGGCGTGGCTGCTGAGCGCGGAGCGGAGCGCGAGGCGGCCCATGGTGCGGGGAAGGTCCTTCCCGAAGCTATGAGGATGAGGGCCGAAGGCGACGCCACCACCGACATGGTGGGAGGCGCGAATGGCGCCCTGGCGGGAACGGCCGAGGCCCTTCTGACGGCGGATCTTGAAGGTAGAACCACGTACTTCGCCGCGCGTCTTCGTGCTCGCGCCACCGGCCCGGCGGTTTCCCATCTGGGCGACGTAGGCCTGGTGGAGCACGGAGCGGTTGGGCTCGATGCCGAAGACTTCATCGGCCGCATCGATTTTGCGCAGTTCTTTGCCGGTGGTATCGAAGAGGGGAAGCTTCATCTCGATACCTGCCTTGCGGTGCGGATGCGGACGAGGCCGCCGATGGGGCCGGGGACGGAACCGGCGACGAAGATGACGCCGGCTTCTTCGTTGCGCGAGACGACGTCCAGGTTGCGGACCGTGGTGCGCTCGGCGCCCATGTGGCCGGCCATGCGCGTGCCTTTGTGGACACGGCCCGGAGTGGTGCCGGAGCCGATGGAACCGGGTGCACGGTGGCGGTCACTCTGGCCGTGCGTCTTGGGGCCGCCGGCGAAGTTGTGGCGGCGGACGCCACCCTGGAAGCCCCGCCCCTTGGAGGTAGCGGTGACATCCACTTTCTGGCCGGTTTCGAAGAGTTCGACGCCGATGCGGTCGCCGAGGCTGTAGGCCGCGGTGGAATCGGTGCGGAATTCGGCGAGGTGACGCAGTTTCAGGTTGCCCGCGGCCTTGAGGTGGCCGGCTTCGGGCTTGTTGAGCTTCGGGTCATCGCGGAAGCCGATCTGGACGGCGCTATAGCCATCGGCCTGGGGTGTGCGGATGTGGGTCACGAAACAGGGCCCGACCTCGACCGCGGTCGCCCCGCGGAGGCGGCCCCGTTCATCGAACACCTGTGTGGTGCCCAGCTTTCGGCCAAGCAGTCCTTCAATCGTCATGGCGGTCTACAGCTTGATCTCGATGTCCACGCCGCTGGGCAATTGCAGCCGCATTAGCGTGTCCACGGTCTTGGAGGTCGGTTCCATGATGTCGATGAGCCGCTTATGGGTGCGGATCTCGAACTGTTCGCGGGCGTCCTTGTGAATGTGGGGACCCTTGAGGACGCAAAATTTGTCGATGGTTGTGGGGAGCGGCACGGGGCCAGCGACAGCGGCCCCGGTGCGCTCGGCGGCCTCGACAATCTGCCGGGCCGACTGATCGAGCAGGCGGTGGTCGTATGCCTTCAACTTGATGCGAATTTGCTGGCGAGCCATATGCCGTTCCTTACGTTTGTGCGGTTAGTGGGTCAGGCTGTGATCTTGGTGACGACGCCCGCACCCACCGTGCGGCCACCTTCGCGAATGGCAAAACGCAGACCTTCTTCAACCGCAATCGGCTGAATTAGCTCTACTTTCATCGT
>JBGOVF010000004.1:0-19137 GCA_041477975.1 Tepidiformaceae bacterium | reverse complement strand
CGTTCTTCCACGCCCTCCTCGGCCGCGCACCCGAGCCGATCCCGGCGCATGTTGCCACCGTGGCCGGTGGTGAGTAACGCTTGTCTCACATCCTTCGTTTGGAGTCGCCTGTGGGACGCGAAGAACTCGCCGCGCTGATCGCTATCCTCTCCGCGGAACAGGGCAAGGGCACATCGAGCCACGCCATCGGCACATGGAAGATCGAATTCGATAAGACCCGCCGCGCCTTCGTTTTCGACAAGTGCGAGAACGAGGGCTACTGCGAGGAGCGGCCGGCAGTTATCGCGATGAGCGGCGAAATCCTCGATCCCGGTGGCCCGCTCTTCGAGTGACTCCCCGTGTCATTTCACACAAAGTTCCAAGTTTTGACCGGGGTCCCCTCCTGCTTTGGTGGCTGCCTGCCGATACTGAAGCTGGGGGAAGCCGATGCTTTCGAAATCGCTCCGCACGCCCGAACGCCGCCGAGTCCTTCGGGTACTCGTTGTCGACCCTTCGGTTGATGATGTGCGCCGCGTCCGCGACCTCCTCCACAGCAAGGGCGAGTTCGTCACCTACGCCGCCTGCAGCGTGGACGAAGCCGAGACCCTGCTCGACGACGGCCTCTTCGACGTTGCGCTGATTGACTACGGGGTGTGGAGCGAACGTGGCGCTGAACTCGTGCGTTACGTCCGCGAGAAGCATAGCGATGTTGCCGTCGTCCTCCTGACCAGCGGCGAGAACGAACGCGAAGCGCTCCCTGCATTGAAGCTCGGCGCTCACGATTTCCTCAGCAAGCAGCACCTCGACGATGGCGAACAGCTGGCCGCCCGCCTCCTCGGCGCCTTCGACGAAAGTCGCACCCTCCGCCGCCGCGACACGATGGTCCGTTGGCTCGAGCGCGAAGCCCGCACGGACCACCTGACCGGCCTTTACAACCGACACGCCTTCGACGACCGCCTGCGGGAAGTCTGCGAGCAGGCCCGCCGTGACGACCAGCCGGTCACACTGCTGCTCGTCGATATCGCCGGCACCCGCACGGTAAACGAAGTTCACGGGCACGATGTCGGCGACGACATGATCCGCCGCACGGCCATCGGCATCAGCCGCTGCGTGCGGGGCGCCGACTTCGCCGCCAGGATCGGCGGCGATGACTTCGGTGTCATCCTCCCGGAAAGCGACCTCGCCCTTGGGCGCCTCATCGCTCGCCGCATTGCGCACGAAATCGAGCGGCTCAACGGCACGGACTGGGATGCGCTCATCCCGGTCACGGTCACTTTTGGCGTGGCCAGTGGTCGTGGCTGCGAACCGGGCGAGCTCTTTTCCGCCGCCGATCAGCAGCTTTCAGACTACAAGACCGTTCGCCCCGTGGTCGCGATGTTTCGCGAGAGGGAAGAATCGAATGGTCCCTTCGTCGCCTGAGCCTTCGGGGAAGAAGAAAGGGCTTGGGCGTCTGTTTGGTCGTGGCTCGCTCGAGGACACTCACGAGCTCGAACTCATAGTGCCGGACCTCAGCCTGCGCGATCCCGAAACCGGCCTGCCCAATCTGAACGACTTGTCGATCGTCCTTCGGCGGGAGATCGCGCGTAGCGCCCGCTACGGCGACAACTCCGCCCTCGCAGTGTTCGACCTCCAGGTCGCCGCCTATACACCGACGGCCCGCTACCCGCTGCCTCCGTCTCCGGCCAAGTTCATCGCAACCATGCTCCTCGAGGCCGCTCGCGAAGGGGACGTCGTGGCTCGCCTGTCCGTCAACCGCTTCGCCGTGCTTCTCAGTGAATGTTCGGCGCCGGGCGCCACGAACTTCGTCAACCGCGCCCGCACGAAGCTCAGCACCCCGCCCTACACACGCACCCCAGAGGGCAGGCCGCTCTTCGTCCGCTCCTGGGCCGGCTTCGAATGCTGGTCGAAAGAGTTCACGACGCCAGAAGCCTACATTGAGGCGGCGACCAACCGTCTGGATTCGAGCTACGCCGGCTACGAGCGCGCGCGTTCATTCTTCAGCGCCGCTTAGGCTCCACCGCTCAACTTTGCCACCGCCGAGACGATAGCCTGCGTGCCGTCGTGCCCTCGTCCCTCGGCTTCCAGTATCCGAAGGACCTGTGTAACGAGCGCCGTGCCCGGTAGCGGCGTCTTCGATGCCGCTGCGGCCTCCAGCACGAGCCGAAGGTCCTTCTGCATAAGCTCCACCATGAAGCCCGGCGCGAAGTCGCCACGCGCTGCTCGCGGCCCGAGGTTCGAGAGCATCCACGAACCCGCCGCGCCCGCACTCACGACCTCCAGCATCTTGGCTGGCTCCACGCCGCAGCGCGCCGCGAGCGTCATCGCCTCGGCCATCGCCAGCAAGTTCAGCCCGCCCGCGACCTGGTTGCAGAGCTTGACAACCTGCCCGCTCCCGTTGGTCCCGACGTGCACGATCGTCTTGCCCATTGCCTGCAGCACCGGAAGGCAGCGCTCGAACGTGGCCGCTTCTCCTCCCACCATGATCGCGAGCGTGCCCGCTTTCGCTCCCACGTCCCCGCCGCTCACAGGCGCGTCGAGCATCGCCACTCCGCGTTCCGCCAGCCGCGCGGCCACCCGCCGCGTGACGTCGGGCGAAATCGTCGAGCAGTCGATGTGTACATTCCCGGCCTTCGCGCCCTCGATCACGCCGTGCTCACCAAGGAGCACCGCTTCCACATCCGCGGAATCCGTGACGCAACTGATCGTGACTTCGCTTGCCGCCGCGACAGCGGCCGGCGATTCGCCAATCGAAGCGCCCGCTGCCTGCAAGGGCTCCCCCTTCGCACGCGTCCGGTTCCACACCGTCACCGCGAACCCTGCCTTGAGCAGGTTCGCAGCCATCGGTGCGCCCATGATCCCAAGCCCAATGAACCCCACCCTTCGGATCGCCATAACCAGTCCCTCGATTCAGGAAAGTGGTGCGTCCCAGGGGAGCGTCTGGCGGACGGGCTGCAACAATGGCTTCACCAACCCGTCCGCGACCACCGCGATGATGTCATATCCCGCGTAGAGCGAGGGGTCCATCCCGCGCAATGCCCAGGTAAGCTTCTCGTCCGCGGCATACGTCGCCGCTCCCAGCACCACGAGCGCGGTGCTCGCCCCCGTCGCCGCCGGCCGTCCTGCACGAGCCTCGCGCAGCAGTTGGCGCAAATTCCGGCGCAGCGAGGCGCTCCGTTCATCCGTGGCCGCCAGCGGCGTCCCAACGATGTACGAACGGCCTTCTCCCAGGTCGTTCGCCGTCCACACATCTTCCGCCGCCACCACCTGCGTGTCGTCGACATCCGGCTGGCCGGCGGCCATCACGATCCGCTCCGCGAGCTGCGACCGCTCGTCGTCGCTGGATGGGAGCCGAAATAACGCGGTGGAGTTCAGTTGGAAGCTCCCAGGGACGCGGTTGGTGAATTGAGCCCACGAGGCGCTCAGCCCCCCGAGCACGGTGACGACGGACCCGGTGGTGCTTGTCCGCCGGAGGTAGAGCCGGACGGAGCGGCGGACTTCCCGGCGGCCGTCCTCGATCTCAACCCCCTCTTCGATGGCCGCCACCAGGCCACTCAGTCCGGGCTCCTCGGCCGGGAGCGGCGCCCCGGGCGGTGCCCAGAGCACGATGCTGTGGTCCGCGGCATCGAGGCGCTGTTCCACCGCCGCCCTCGCCGCCTCCCAGGGGAGGTTCGCTTCGCCGGCCAGCGTGTTGATTACCGTAGCCGCGAGCTCCCAGCGCCGGCCGACGCTAATCTGTGCGCTGAGGGTGGCTTCGCCGGCCGCCGCCGCGGAAACAGTCGTGCTGCGCGCGTAGTGTTTGCCGAACCAGGACAGAAACAGCGCCAACCCGGCCTCGGCCGGGTCGCTGGGGTACGTTCGTTCGCTCACCCGCTACGCTTCGGGTTCGGATTCAGTCTCCGCTCGGCCCTCTGCTTCGCCTTCGTCCTGCGCCTCCAGGCGGAGCCGCGGCGGCGTCACGGTAGCGACGACCAGGCTCGGGTCGCTCAGGATTTCGACGCCCTCTGGCGCGACTAGGTCGCCCACCGTGAGCGAAACGTCGAAGCCCTTGAGAGGGCTGGCATCGAGTTCGATGGTATCGGGGATTGCGAGGGGCAGACAGCGTACGGAGACGAGCTCAAGGCTGTGGAGGAGCGTCCCCGCGAGGTCGCGGACAGCCGGCGCCTCGCCGACTAGCCGGATCGGCACGTTGGCAGTGATCGGGCGCCGAGGGTCTACCTGGAAGAAGTCCACGTGCTGCGGTTCGCCGGTGCCCCCAACGCGGGAAAGCCCGCGCATGATCACATATCGCGCCTGGGCCTCGCCATCGATCTTCAGCTCGAACATCGAGCGCACGCCGCTCGCCTTGATATTGCGGGAAAACTCGCGACCGTCGATTTCAATCGCTTTCGATTCGAGGCCCTTCCCATACACGTTCGCCGGGAGGCGGCCCTGCTTGCGCAGTTGCTTGACCTGCTTGCCAAGGACCGTTCGAGGAGCGGCCTGGATGACCGCGCGATCTGCCATGCGAAATACAACCTCCACGCCACGCTCAATACGTTGCGCAACGTTCCCAGCCTACCCGGATCTGCTCAACCGTCCAACTCCGAGGCGCACAGTTGAGGCCGTCACCAGCGGCGACGGCCTCACGCAGGGGAACCGCAGGAGAGCGTCAGGCGGGCTTGAGCGCGTTGACCTTGGCCCGTACCGCCGCCTTGTCGTTGTACCAGTCCACATTGAGTGCCTTGAACTCGGCCTGATCCGAAGGCACATCGTCTTCCGCGAAGATCGCTGTGACCGGGCAGGCTGGCTCGCAGGCACCGCAGTCGATGCACTCGTCCGGGTTGATGAAGAGCATCCGGTCGTCGCCCTCATCGAAGTGAATGCAATCGACCGGGCAAACTTCCACACAGGCCTGGTCCTGGACATCGATGCAGGGCGTTGTGATCACATAGGTCATTGCGTGGGAGGCTCCTCTCGCAGTGCGTCAAATCGGGTCTGCCGCTCGTCCTCGTGGGATACTACTACCGGTACGAAAGTGTGTGAAGCGAAGCGCAATCGCGCCACCGGCCAGCCGGTCAACGCGAGGCGACCGGGCTCCCCGTTCGCATGTCCACTGCGTAAAACCTCCCGGCCTTCAACTCGGTAATCAGCTCCCGCTCATCGCGGATCTCCTTGTCGAAGTACGTCGCGCACTTGCCAATATCGCTAATCGCGTGGGAATCGGTGCCGCCTGTCCCCTTCAGGTTCATCGCCTCACAAAGCCTGCGCGAAAACTCGTTTTCTTTGTCGCTCCCGCGCCCGTTGACCTCTTCCAGTCCTTGCACGTACTGGTAGGCCGGGTTGCGGCTCGCCTTCTCCAGGGCGGCTTTGTACTCGTCGTCGTTGCGGCTGAACCACGGCATCTGCCGCCGGTAGGGGTGAGCGGCCACGAGCGACCCGTCGGCGCGCTCCACGTAGCTCGCCAGCTCCCGCGATCGGTGCATGCCGAACACGTACTTGTCGATCCCGAACGCCAGGATGTGCCCGTCGTCCGTGCTGATCTCCACGCCGGCCAGCACGAGGAAATTGTGCTTCGCCCGGAGCTCTTCCACTGACTTGAGGTCCCAGACCGTGTCGTGCTCCGTCAGGCACACCGCATCCAGGCCAGCCTGCTTCGCGCGGACGATGAGGTCATCAGGGTTCAAAACGCTGTCGTGGGAACGAGGCCAAGTGTGCGCGTGGAGGTCAATCAGCATGGAATATCAGTCCCGTACTATAGCCACGCCCTTCGAAACCGGGCAATGCGAGTCACCGGCGCCCGCAAGCTCCGCTCTGCGTGTCGACCGCAGAGCCATGGGGGGTGGAGGGTTCTTCGTCCGTGACCGCCGGACGGTCTTCCTTCTCTGTGCCGCCGCAGTCGTTCTGGCTGACGATGGCGTTCGTCGTCAGCCGCGAGCCCGCGACCAATCGTCATCGCAGCGAAACCTCCCGTTAACGGCGGTTGGCAATACTGGCGATATGGAACAACACACTGCATCGTGCGAACACCGCTGGCGCTACTTCGTCAACGTCGAATCCCGTGCCGTGCGGGTGCGTGAGTGTGAGCGCTGCGGCCGTCGCGCGATCATCCCCACCCAGCTCGGGCCGCTCCCGCGTCCACGGGCCGAGAGGCGTCTTTCGGCTTAGGCTCGGCCTGCGCGACGGGCCACGAGCTCCTGTCGCGCCTTCCGTTGATTCGGCTCCATGCCCTTAAAGGTCGGCTTGTAGTCGCTCTGCCGACCCTCGATCTGGGCGCCGTGCTGGCGGTCATGCCGGTAGAACGAACGCAGCCACTGCAACACGGTCAACCTGCCGAACATCGGGCTGACGGCTGTGCGGTCGAAGTACGCGAGCGGGATACCGTCGATGAGCCCGAGCGTGTAGGCGCGCTCCAGTTCCAGCGCGCGGAGCATCTCATCGACCGTGCGGCCGTTCGCGCGCTCAATCGGTATCTCCACCGGGGAGCCCGAAATGCCGGCAAGGTCCACGCCATCCTGCTCCAGCGCCGCTCGCACCCAGGTGTCGTAGTTGCGCTCCATTTCCCACAGATGGGCCAGCTGCTCGAGTGCCGTCCACTGCTCCTCGCCTTCGGCGTCTTTCGGCACACGGAGCGCGTCGTCGGCACTCAGCCCGCGCGCCGCGGCGATAAGCGTCGCGCGCTCCTCGGCCATCTTCTCTTTGAGCTCAACAACCTGCTCGCGAGTCGCCACTGGCTCACTCCGGACGCGAAACGGCGCGCCGCCGATGCTACGTCACCCTGAATGTGCCTGCACAAGCAGCCGCCCTTGCCGCCAACCACGCAGGTGCAACACTCGTGGGCATGGCGTTCAGGAAGCTTCTTGGAGGTGGCGGGCCGCGCTTCGCGGCGGATTGGCTCGTCGTGGGCATCGGCAACCCGGGCGAGCAATACGCGCGCACCCGTCACAACATTGGCTTCTGGGTCATCAATGAACTGGCAAAGCGCGCGGGCACCCAACCGAAAGTCACGGGCAGCCTGATGCATATCGGCGTCGGCCAGCTCGCCGGGGCACGCGTTGCGCTGGTCAAGCCAAAGACGTTTGTCAACCTGAGTGGCCGCGCCGTTGCCCAGGCGCTCCAGTGGACCGGTTGCGATGTCGCTCACACCATCGTCCTCTACGACGACCTCGATATGAACGTTGGCGCGATGCGCATCCGCGCAGGGGGCGGCCACGGCGGCCATAACGGCCTCAAGAGCATCGGGCAGGCGGTGGGCCTCGACTTCGTGCGCATCAAGATTGGCATTGGCCGCCCGACCGTCAACGGCGAGCCCACGTGGGACCCTGAGCCCGTCTCGGAGTGGGTGCTCGGCGTCCCGCGCGGCAATGACAAGCGCGTCTACGACGAAGCCACGAAACTTGCCGCCGATGCCGTCGAAGTGATCATCACCGATGGTCCGGATGCCGCGGCCGCGCGCTTCAACCGCAAGTCGGCGCCGGCCCCCCCGACTTCGTAAGGCGCCGCACGTCGTCGATGGTCAGCGGGTCAGCCATCCTCCGGACGTTCGAGGGCGGCGAGCAGCTCAGCCGTCGCTCGGCGCCACTCGCCCGAGGCGTCCTCGAACCGCTCGACCTCCAGCAACGCGCGAACGATGCCTGGCGGAAAGAGGGCCTCCGCCTCGCCACCAGGCAACTGGCTGCGGTGCGCGGCAATCGACGCGAGCTTCGTCGCCGCCACGCCGGCGATTGGCACCTCGTAGTCGAACCGCTCGGCACCCATCTCGTCGGCTCGGGGGCTCGGCGGATTGCCCATCATCCGTATGCACTTCTTGTATTGCGGTACGAACAACCCACGCGGGAAGGCTGCGAACAGGAGCGCCGGCCGCGGCTCGGCCAGGCTCTCCCACGTCTCCCGCACCCACCGATGCAGGGCGACGTGGTCCGGGTGGCCATACGCGCCGTCCGCCCCGAGCGTGAGCACGATGTCCGGCGCTTCGTCCCGTAGCAGCCGCGCGATTCGCGCTTGCTCCCCACGGTGGGCGCGCAATTCGCCGTCTGGCAGGCCCCAGAACTGCGGTTCCTCCGCTCCCAGCAGCAGGCACGAGGCGATCAGTTCCTGTTCCCTGGTCTCGGCCACTTCGTCAGGTGTCATCCCGCCGCTGTCGTGGCGCTTCCCCTTCTCGCCGTAACTCGCGCACTCCACGAGGCAGCGCCAAGCCGCCCGTGCGGCCAACGCGATCGTCCCGCCAAACGCGTACGACTCGTCGTCCGGGTGCGGGATGATCGAGAGGAGCGTCGGCACAGAGGCAATCGTAGCGCCACTAGTAGCCGCGCCCTACTGGGGGTCAGAAGCCGCGACACGGCCGCGAGTTCGCCGCCACGTCCGCCGTTTGAGAAGGTGCCGCCCTGTTGCTAGAGTTGCCCCGCAAGTTCAACCGAAACTCCAGCGAAACAAAGCGAGGGACGACCAATGGCAGGCAGGCTTGAAGGGAAAGTCGCAATCGTCACAGGCGCAGGGCGCGGAATCGGCCGGGGCGAAGCGCTGCTGCTCGCCAGCGAAGGCGCGCGCGTTGTTGTGAACGACCTCGGCGGCAGCACGGCCGGCGAGGGGAAGGACACTTCGCCCGCCGACGACGTGGTCGCCGAAATTGCGAAGATGGGCGGTGATGCCGTCGCCAACTACGACAACGTCGCCTCCATGGAAGGCGGCGAGCGCATGGTCAAGTCGGCGCTCGACAAGTGGGGCCGCCTCGACATCCTGGTGAACAACGCCGGCATCCTCCGCGACCGCATGGTCTTCAACATGTCGGAAGAGGAGTGGGACGCCGTTATCGCGGTGCACCTCAAGGGGCATTTCACGGTGACGAAGCACGCCTCGCTCGTCTTCCGCCAGCAGCGCAGCGGCCGGATCGTCAACACATCCTCCGAGTCGGGCCTTGGCAACATGGGCCAGGCCAACTACTCCGCTGCCAAAGAGGGCATCACCGGCCTGACGCGCACCCTGGCGCTCGACCTTGGCCGCTACGGCGTCACCGCTAACGCCATCCGGCCGCGCGCCGGCACGCGCCTCACGCTAACGCCCGAACTCCGCGCGGCTATGGAGCGCGCTCGCGCCGCGGCGGGTAGCCGCGCTCCGGCGGTGGGCGACGATGCGTCGCAGTCGGGCGCGCAGGACGCCATCTCGCAGATGGACTCGCTCAAGCCCGAACTCGTTGCGCCGCTTGTGGTGTTCCTCTGCACGGATAAGGCCGCGGACGTGAACGGCCGCGACTTCATCGTCGGCGGCAACGAGATCAGCCTGGTTTCACTCCCGCAGAAGGAACGCTCCATCTTCCGCGAAGGCGGCTGGACCCTCGATGCGCTGGAGCGTGTGTGGTCGCAGACGATTGGCGCCGGCCTGAAAAACCCCATGCCGCCGCAGGCGCCGAAGGAATAGTCAGGCGGGCGGAATGCGGTTCATGCTGCCCTGGCGGTAGCCGGCGAGGTCCAGCGCGACGTGCTTGAACCCCAGGTTCTGCAGGCGCGAGACGATCTTTTCGCGGTTCTCCGGGGCGAAAGCGATCGCCATCCCCGCTTCGTCGGTCTCAATCCGCGCTACATCGCCGTGGTGCCGGACGCGGATCTCCCGCAAGCCGAAAGAGCGCAGGACGGCCTCGGCCGCGCCCACCTGGTCCAGTGCCTCTACGGTGACTGCCGTCCCATGTGGTATGCGGCTCGCCAGGCAGGCCATCGCCGGCTTGTCCCACGTCGGCAGCCCCATCTCACGCGAGAGTTCGCGAATATCGTCCTTCGTGAATCCGAGCTCTAGCAGCGGACTGCGGACTCCGTGCTGGGTCGCCGCCTGCCGTCCCGGGCGCCAGTCGCCGGCGTCGTCCGCGTTCGTCCCGTCCACCACCACGGCGCCATCGGCGGTTGCGGCGATGGCGCCGAGCACGCCGTACAGCTCGTCCTTGCAGTGGAAGCAGCGCATGGGGCTATTCGCCACGTACTCCGGATTGTCCATCTCGTGCGTTTCGACCCACTCGTGGCGGATTCCGATCCGCCGGGCCAGTTCCGCGGCCTCCTCGCGTTCCGCCGGCGCCACCGATGGCGACACGCCCGTAATCGCAACCGCGGCCGCGCCGAGAGCCTCGAACGCCATCGCCGCCACGAAGGTCGAGTCCACCCCGCCGCTGAAGGCGACGACAACGCGCGCGTAGCCCCTGAGTTCTTCCAGTAGCGCGGTTCGCTTCGCGGAGGTGCTCACCAGTCGATGGTACGCGCTCTTTCCGGCCCGTAGAAACGCATACCGGAAGCTACGCTCCCCCTTTCCCGGACGGAGAACGGGGGCTGAGGTGAGGGCTAGTTCCGCCCGGGAATGGCGAGGTCGTCCGCGGGTGGGGCCGGGTTCGTGACTCCAGCCATCAGCGCCGTCGGCACCAGCGTCCGCAGCTCGTCCAGCGTCCACTTGCCCTGCTTGTTGATCTGGCGGAACGGCGGGTACATGTCCTGCAGGAGCCCGACGTTACCGCCCGCCACCTGGAAGATGCGCCCGTTGATGTTCCACGCCTCGTCCAGTAGCAGGTAGACCGTCATCGGCGCGACCATGTCGGGTCCGCGCATCGCAGCGGCTGCTTCGGCGGCGGCGTTCGATGCTGGCGCCGTGGCGGGCCCACCTGCTCCGGTTATTCCTCGCGCTGCGCGCAGGTCACGACTGGCCTGCGGCACGGTTGCCGTAAGTCGGGTGGAAGCTCCCGGCGCGATGCAGTTCACGGTCACCCCGTACCGCCCAAGGTCGCGCGCCGCCACGCGCGTCAGGCCGGCCACGCCAGCCTTGGCGGCGCCGTAGTTCGCCTGCCCCGAGTTGCCCTGCAGTCCGGAAACCGACGAGTAGTTCACGATCCGCCCGTAGCGTTGCTGCCGCATCACCACTCCGGCAGGCTTGATTGTTGTGAAGTGCCCCTTGAGGTCGACGCGAATCACGTCGTCCCATTCCTCTTCTGTCAGGTTGAACACCATTCGGTCGCGGAGGATGGCGGCGAGGTTGATCAGGCCATCGAGCTTCCCGTACGTATCGAGAGCCGAGCGGATCACGCTCTCACCGCCCGCCATGGAAGACACGTCGGCGAAGTTCGCGACCGCCTGACCGCCCATGTTCTTGATCTCGTCCGCCACCTGCGCGGCCGGGCCGTCGTCGTGTCCCGAACCGTCCGGGTTCACGCCGGGGTCGTTCACGACGATTCGCGCGCCTTCGGAAGCGGCAAGCAGCGCGCACTCGCGGCCGATGCCGCGGCCCGCGCCGGTCAGTGCAATGACCTTGCCATCGAGGAGGTTCGCCATGGGGTCACCTTTCTGGTGCTACGGGAGCTTGACGGTCGCCGTGCCCGGGGTTGTCTTCTGGCCCTTCGGGTTCTCGGTCCAGATTTCGAGGTCGACGAGCTTCTCGCCGCCCTCCTGGTACTTCTTCGTGACAACGCCCTTGCAGGTGATGTCCTCGTTCGGGAAGTCCATCCCGCGGTAGCTGCAGCCGTAGCTCTTAATCCGGCCGGTGTTGCCGATCCAGTCATGGACGAGCTGGCCCAGGAACGCGTTCTTCAGCGCGCCGTGGACGATGATGTTGCTCAACCCGGTGCCGACTGCGAAGTCCTTGTCGTAGTGGATCTGGTAGAAGTCGCCCGAGCCAGCCGCCCAGATCACGAGTTGCTGGGTGCTGCAGTTCTTCTTCAGTTCGGGGATTGCCATGCCCTCGGTTACGTCATCCCACTTAACAGCCACGGTGCGCCTCCTAGTAGCGGATGCCGGTGCCGGTGGAAATTGCTACCACCTTGCCGGCCTGGTTCTTGTAGACGGTTTTGTTGGTGCTGATGAGCATCTCCCCTATGCTTCCCTGCCGCTCTTCCAGGGCCGAGAGGTGCGACGTTGCCGTCAATACATCGCCCGCGCAGATGTCCTCCATGTACTCGATCTCCGTGCCGCCGTTCAGAACGCGCCGCAGAGGCCGGCTCGGCTGGGCGCCGCCAGCGCGGCCCATCGGCCCACGCTCGCCGGCCGAGGGGCGGAACACCGGCGTGCCCAGGTAGCCGGGAGGGCACGGCAGGCTGCGATAGCCCGCGGCCTTCGCCGCGGCCTCGTCGTAGTACACCGCATCGGCGTGGCCGACGGAGCGGGCGAAGAGCCGGACCATCGTTTTGTCGATTTCGTAGGTTGATGACGGGGATTCGACGCCGATTTCGGCGCGCATCTCCGCGGTGATGAGGGGTTCGGTCTGAGCTTGAGTCACCTGCTGCCTCCTGATTGTTCGTGCGCTCGAAACAATATCCGAACGCCCCAAGGTCGTAAACCGAACCCGCCCGCCCGCGCCTCACAGGGCCGCACGGAAAGATCGGGGTTTTTCGTGCCCCACACCCGGAAGATGGCCCCCGCTATCGGGGAGTTCCCACTGCGCCCCCGAAAGTCCTCTGGCTAGAGTCCGAAGGAGCCCGGGCCACCGCCCCGGCCTATGAGGAGGCGCGCATGGGTTCCGGTTCACCGCTCGGACAGGTCATGGAACGGTGGAACGAGCTTCCCCGGGCGCGCCAGATCGCCCTCGGCGCCATCCTCGCCGGCACGATTGTCGTCCTCTACTTCGTATTCATCGCTTCCCGCCAGCCGAACCTGGTCGTCGCGATGACCAACCTCGCGCCGGAAGACAGCGCCGCAATTGCCGACCAACTGACCAGCGACGGCGTCCCCTACGCGATCGGTGGGGGCGGCTCCACTGTCTCAGTCCCGGCGAACAAGGTTGCCGAAGTGCGCATCAAGCTCGCGCAGGCGGGCCTCCCGAAGGGAGGCAACGTCGGCCTCGAAATCTTCGACAAGACGAACTTCGGCGCCACCGATTTCGTCCAGCAGGTGAACTTCCAGCGAGGGATGGAAGGCGAGCTCGCCCGCTCTATCAACACCCTCGACGGCGTCAAGGCCAGCCGCGTCCACATTTCGATGCCCCAGGAAGCGATCTTCAAGGAAGACCAGGCGAAGCCCACGGCGAGCATCCTCCTTCAGCTCAAGGCCGGCGCGCACCTGAACCAGGACCAGGTCAAGGGCATCACGAACCTCGTTACGAACTCAATAGCCGGCCTTACGCAGGGCGGTGTAACCATCATTGATGAGACCGGGCACGTCCTCTTCGATGGCGCCATGGCCGAGGGCACGTTTTCTACTGGAGCCACCGGCTCCCAGCTCGACCTCCAGCACCAATACGAACTCGCCCTCCAGCGCGATGTCGAATCGACGCTTGGCAAGGTGGTAGGCGCCGGCCGCAGCGCCGTCACCGTGCGCGCCAGCCTCAACTTCGACAAAGTGCAGCAGAACGAGGACAAGTTCGGCGCGCCGGCCGACACCGTACCGCGCAGTACAACTACCACGAGCGAAACATTCACGGGTAGCGGCCTGAACGTCGGTGCTGTGCCGGGCACAGGTACCAACGGGGGCACCGGCGGCGCCAGCGCCACCACGGCGAACGGCAACAGCAACTACAACCGCACGGAAACGACAACAAACAACGAGATCAACAAGACGAGCACGACGACGGTCAAGGCCCCTGGCTCGCTCCAAAAGCTGAGCGTCTCGGTGGTCCTTGATGAAAGCGTGACTGCCGCCCAGGAAGCGAACATCACGAGCGCCGTCGCGGCGTCGGTCGGCCTCGATCAGACCCGCGGCGACACCCTCAGCGTCACGCGCCTGCCGTTCGATGAAAGCGTAAAACAAGACCTCCTGCCCGCCGCGGGGGACGGCATCAGCCAGTACCTGGACTACCTCAAGCTGCTCCTTCCGATGCTCGCCGTGGTCCTGGCGTTCGTCCTGGTCATGCTTCTCCTGCGCTCTCTGGGTAAGCGCCAACTCGCCCTGCCCGCCCTCGCCGGAAGTAGGCAGACGCCGGCGCTCGTCTCCGCGTACGCGGCTCCCGCCCTGAACCCGGGCCTCCCTATGCAGGCCCTCGAACCAACCAGCGACCCCCACGAGGAGCGCGTGCTGAAGCTGGCTGACGCCAACCCGCGCGCCGTCGCCGAAGTCGTCCAGACCTGGATGCGTGAAGAGGAATAGCGCCCGTGGTTCATAAGGATTCCGACAAGCTCAGGGGCCGGAAGAAGGCCGCCGCGCTCCTTATCACGCTGGGCAAGGAGCGTTCGGCCGAGGTGTTGCGCCACCTGAGCGACGAGGATATCGAGCGGCTTACATGGGAAATCTCCGCCATGGGCGAGCTTAAGGCCGAGCATCGCCGCGAAGTGGTCGAAGACTTCGAAGACTCGGCCGTCGGGCGCAACGTCATCTCGTTGGGCGGTCTCGAATACGCCGAAGATCTGCTCCGCCTCGCCCTCGGCGAAGACAAGGCGACGGAACTGATCGACCGCCTCTCGGCGACGTCACCCACCGTCCCCTTCGGCTTCCTGCGCCACCTCAACGTCCAGCAGCTCGTCAACTTCCTCAGCCACGAACACCCACAAACGATCGCTCTGCTCTCATCGTTCCTGCAGTCCGACAAGGCCGCCCAGGTCCTCGCGGGGCTCGATCCTGAGATGGCGGCCGATGTGGCCCAGCGCATCGCCCTCATGGATCGTGCCAACCCGGAGATCGTGAACGAGGTCGAAGCGGTCCTCCGCCGCAAGCTCAGCGCGGTGCTCCAGCCCACCCGCCAGACGCAAACCGTCGGCGGCATCGAAGTCCTCGTCAGCCTCCTTAAGCAATCCAGCCGCATGACGGAAAAGACCATCATCGAGGCCCTGGAGGACAACGAGCCCGAGCTGGCCGAGCAGATAAAGAAGCGAATGTTCGTGTTCGAAAACATCGCCACCCTCGATGACCGGTCCATCCAGCGCATCCTCCGCGAAGTCGAAGTGCGCGATCTCTCCATCGCCCTCAAGGCCACGCCCGCCGGAGTGAAGGAATGCATCCTCCGGAACATGTCGCAGCGCGCCGCCGCGATGATGAGCGAGGACATGGAGGCGTCCGGCCCGGTTCGCCTCCGCCAGGTGGAGGAAGCCCAGCAACGCGTCGTCGAAGTGATCCGCCGCCTGGATGAAGCCGAGGAGATCGTGATAGCGCGAGGTGGCGACGATGAGCTCGTCGGCTAAGCGTGGCCGCGTCTACCGCGGCGCCTCCCACGATGAGGACGACGTCTACGTGCTCGGCGAAACGGTGCGCGCAACCTTCCCCGCCGATACGTCCGTCGCTACCGTGACCGATATCCTCGCCGCGGCCGAGCGCCGCGCGGCGGGAGTCGTCGCGGCAGCGGAGGAGCGCGCCGGGGCGATCCTTGCCGAAGCCGAGGCGTCAGTTGCCGCCGCTCGTGCCGACGGCGTCTCCGCCGGCCGGGCCGAGGGGGAATCCGAAGTCAGCGAACTCGTCGAACTGGTCCGCGCCGCCGCTCGCGAAGGCAAGTCCATCCGCGATAGCATCGCCAGCCAGGCCGCGGCTGTCGTCGCACGCGCCACCATGCTGGCCACACGGCGCATCGTCGGCGGCCACTACGCGGCCGACCCGCGGGAGACGGCCGCGGCCTGCGCCGAGGCCGTCCGCGCCGCCTCCGGCCAGGAGATCATCGCGGTCCGTGTGAATCCGGCCCTTGTCGCCGGCGTGCAGGCAGCACTGGTCGACGTCGCCGCCTACGTTCGCCCGGACGATGCTATTGAGGTCGGCGGCTGCATCATCGACCTCCGCCAGGGCACACTCGATGCCACCCTTGAAACCCGCCTTTCGCTCATGCAGAGCGCCCTCGCCGAAGCCAGCGGCGAAGAGGCGGCAGCAT
Organism: Tepidiformaceae bacterium; assembly: GCA_041477975.1. GTDB lineage: Bacteria > Chloroflexota > Dehalococcoidia > Tepidiformales > Tepidiformaceae > JBGOVF01. The sequence goes on along the minus strand of JBGOVF010000004.1, from coordinate 3,441 downwards.
GACCGCCACCTTCGATGCTGTCCTCGAAGCGGCCGCGAGCGCCGAGGTCCATCGCCGCACCGGCACCGTGGTGCGGGCCGCGGGCGAAACGGTCACCGCCACCGGCCTCAACCTCCGCCCCCACGAACTCGCCTTCGTCGTGGACGCCGGCGGGCGCCCGCTCGCCGCTGAGTGCGCCGGCGCTTCGGGCGCCCACTCTCACCTGGCGATGCTGGATCGCGGCCCGGTTGCCGCTGGTGCGCGCGTGTTCGCCTCGGGGCGCACCCCCTCCGCGCCGGCCGGCCGCCAGCTCCTGGGGCGCGTCCTCGATGGCCTCGGCCGGCCAATGGATGGCGGGGCCGAACTGTCCGGCGTGCGCTGGGTCCCCGGCTATGCAGAGCCCCCTCACCCGCTGAACCGCGAGCCCATCTCCCGCACCCTCCCGAGTGGCGTGCGCGCAATCGATGGCTTCCTCACGCTCGGTCGCGGCCAGCGCGTCGGCATCTTCGCCGGTTCTGGCGTCGGCAAGAGCACACTCCTGGGGATGCTCGCTCGCGGCACCGCGGCGGATGTCACGGTCATCGCGCTCATCGGCGAACGCGGCCGCGAGGTGCGTGACTTCATCGAACACGACCTCGGCCTCGAAGCGCTCAAGAATTGCGTGGTCGTCGCGTCCACGGGCGATAACCCTGCAGCTCTGCGCCTCTGCGCCGCTCGCACCGCGACGGCCATCGCCGAGGCTTTCCGCGCAGAAGGGCTCGATGTCCTCCTTCTCTTCGATAGCCTCACCCGCGTGGCCATGGCCCAGCGCGAAGTCGGCCTTGCCGCTGGCGAGCCGCCAACCACGCGCGGCTACCCGCCCTCTGTCTTCAGCCTCCTCCCGCACCTCATGGAGCGTGCCGGCCCATCGGAGCACGGCACCATGACCGCCATTTACACAGTCCTCGTCGATGGCGACGACATGGACGAGCCAGTCGCCGACATCTCCCGCGCCACGCTCGACGGCCACATTGTGCTCAAGCGCGCACTTGCCAGCGCCGGCCACTACCCCCCGATCGACGTGCTCGGCAGCGTCTCGCGCCTCATGGAGCGCGTCGCCCCGCCCGCCCACCGCGACGCCGCCCGCCGTCTGCGGGGGCTGCTGGCTGCCCACGCCGAAGCCCGGGATCTCATCAGCATCGGCGCCTACGTTGCCGGGACGGACCCCGATGTGGACCGTGCCGTGGAGCTCATGCCCGCGCTCAATGCGTTCCTGCGACAGCGCCCGGATGACGTGACCGGCTACGACGAAGCGATCGGCCACCTCGCCGCCATCGACCCGGCGGCTGAGGTCTTTGGCGAACCCATGGAGGTTGAGGATGACGCTGACACCGCAACGTTTGAAGAGATTGGTGACCCAGCGTGAGCGCCTCGAACGCATCCAGGAGGGCGAGCTCGCCGAGGCCCAGCGTCTCTTGCTTCGCCGCGAGCACGCGCTCGATGAATCACGCCAACAGCGCGCGGCCGTGCTCGACGCTGGCGCGCCCGCTCGCGGGCCGATCGACCCCGCCGACTTTCTCGCCGCCGTCGCCTACCTCAGGCGTGTCGAACGCGAAATCGGCGCTCGCGAAGCCGCGCTGGCCCATTCGGAAGCCGACGTCGCGGAGGAACGCGGCGTACTCCTCGAACGCCGCCGCGACCGCAAGGCCGTGGAGACTCTGCTCGATAGGCGCCTCGAAGAAGAGCGCATCGCCCGCAACCGCGCCGACATCAAGCGCATCGACGAGCTTGCGACGAACCGCTGGATCCCACCAGCCCGCTAAACCCACCACCTCCGGAGGCAACGCATGAGTTTCGGCGACACCGGCATTTCGACCATTACCTCGTGGCTGCACGGGCTCTCCGCCCGCCAACAAGCGACGAGCAACAACATCGCGAACATCGATACCCCGGGCTACCAGCGCCAGGAGGTGCCGTTCGAAACGCAGCTTCAGCGCCAGATTGGCCACGGCACCCAGCAGCTCGCAACCACTGACCCGAAGCACATCGCCACCGGCGCGAAGCTCCGCAGCCAGCTCGGCATCGACCCGGCCCAGCTCCTCACGTCCTCGCGGCTGGATCAGAACAACGTCGATATCGACCAGGAGATGGTGCTGCTTTCGCAAACGCAGATGCAGTACCAGGCAGCCTCACACGCCATCAGCAGCAAACTCAGCAACATTCGCACCGCCATCCAGGGCTAAGGGAGACCGTTATGGGACTGTTCCGCGCTATCGCCGCCACCGCCTCCGGCCTCGCCGCGCAGCGAGTCCGCATGGACACCGTCAGCTCCAACGTCGCCAACATCGATACGACGCGGACGCCTGGAGGCGGTCCCTATCGTCGCAAGATCGTGCGCTTCTCTGATGGCGAATCGGCGCTGCCATTCTCGAGTGTCGTCCAGAAGTTCACCGGCCAGGCGAACACCGGCGTCGTCCTCACCTCGGTCGATGTCGATACCCAGACGCCCACGCGCATGGAGTACGAACCGGCGCATCCCGATGCCAACGCCGATGGTTACGTGGAAATGCCGAACGTCGACATGATCCAGGAGATGACCGACCTCACGTCGGCCAACCGCTCCTACCAGGCGAACGTCACAGTCTTGAATGCGGTCAAGCAGATGGCCCTGCGCGCCCTGGATATCGGTACCAGATAGACCGGTAGGGGTTCTCACGGCCCCCGCCTACACGCGTTGAGGAGGAAGAAATGGAGATCGGACGGATACAGGGCACGGGAGCGATTGCACAGACTGGAGCTGCGGTTGCGAAACCGGCCGCGGGATTCGCCGACATGTTGGGGAAGGCCATCGGCCAGCTCCAGTCGGTCAGCGATACCGCGAATCAGAAGGTGAACGCTATGGCCACCGGCCAGGACGTGGAGCTTTCCGATGTGATGCTCTCGCTGGAGGCCGAAAGCCTCTCAGTGAGCCTCGCGACGCAGGTTCGGAACAAGGCCGTCGAGGCCTACCAGGAAGTCTTCAGGATGCAACTGTAGTGGGACTCGTTATTCAAGCCCCAACCGACTCCACGGCGCTGGCGGGTATCACGGCGGCTCCCGCCGATGCGCCCGCCCCCGGCAACGATGTCTTCGCGGCGCTCCTTCAGGCGTTGCTCGGCGAAGTCCCCGCGAATGCCGCTGACGCCCCGCTTGATGCCTCCTCCGCCGATGCGTCTCTGCCGTTGCCTGCTGGCGGCTCGAAGGAAGGCGCCAAGGCTGACACCCCTCTCGGTGATGCACTCGCCGCCGCGGTGGCCGCCCTTCAGCTCCTCCCGCAGGTTAACCTAATAGAAGTCGTCTCCGTTGCCCCGGCAACGGGTTGGGCGCCGGTCGAGGCTCCGGGTTCCGCCGATGCGCACCCTCTCGCGGCCGGTCTACCCGCGGGACTCCAGCCGGCAGCCACCGGGCACGCCGGCGACGATGCCGCCCGGGAAGCTGCGCCCG
>JBGOVF010000409.1:0-3179 GCA_041477975.1 Tepidiformaceae bacterium | reverse complement strand
TGCGCCGCTCGTTCGTGGTCACGCGCCAGTTGCGATGGTCCCCGGGGGCGAAAGCGGTGTCGTGCTTGACCGAACCATCGAGCAGGCCCGAGGCATGGGGCACGCGCGCAACCACCGATACACCACGCTCGCGGGCAACCGGGAAGATGCGCTCACCGATCCCCGGTTCGAGCAGGTTGTAGATGATCTGCGGTGGCGCCTGGCGGAGGCGCACGGCCGCGATCCCTTCTTCGGCCTGGCGGAGATCGAACGCGGGGCCGAGCGCCACTCCATAGGCACGGATCAGGCCTTCCGCTTTCGCCCGGTCGAGTTCGTCGAACAACTCGTCGTTCCTGATGGCGTCGATCCGCGGGTTGTGCAGCTGATACAGGTCGATGTGGTCGGTCTGCAGGCGGCGCAGCGAATTTTCCAGCGCCTTGCGGAGATAGCCCGGGGACCAGTCTTGCGGGCGTTCCTGCTGGCCCGGGCGGTCCGGGTGGTTGTAAATGTCGTAGCCGAACTTGGAACCGATCACAATCTCGCGGCGGCGGGCGCCAAGCGCTTCGGCAAGGATGGTCTCGGCCTCGCCCGAGGCATAGGTGTCGGCTGTATCGAAGAACGTGACGCCAAGTTCGAACGCCCGGCGCAGGAGCGCGATGCCCTCCGCGCGGTCCTTCACCCCCCACCAGCTCGTCCCGACAGTCCAGACCCCGAAGCCGACTTCCGAGACCGTCAACCCGGTGCCGCGCAGCTCACGGTACTTCATGCGTCGCCCTCCTCCATTGCCATCGAACCCGGGTCGATCCCGTTTGCCTCACACCATTGGCGGAAGACGACCGGCGATATCTCGGACGGCTTGATCTCGCTCAAACCGCCCCAGAAGACGTTCGTGTAGTGGATTGCGATAGCGGCCTCCCGGAGGTGCCCATCGATAGCGGCTTTGTGCGCAACGACGAGCTCCTTCTCCATTCCGTGAGCGACCGCCATCACGTTCACGTTCGCGAACTCGGGCCCGCCCTCCCGCCAGTACGCGTGCGTGATGATGTGGTGGCGGGCAACCTCCTGGCCGGCGGCGATCTCCATCCCGGCCGGGACGGCCCAGTGAAAGAGCGCGTTGTAGCGCGTCACTCGTTCGCCCGTGGCCAGCTCCTTCGCATGCTCGAGAAACGTGGAGAAGCGGCCGATGACGCCCAGCCCCGCCAGGCCGGCGGCAACCTCGAAGAATTCGTCGCGCGAGAGCCCGGCGTCCGCCGCGCGCGCCCGCCAGAGGTCACGCGAAAGCTCGGCCGGCGCGAACTCGCGCTTGAGCGCGGTAAGCACCCCCCACTGGCGCTCGTCCAGGTGGACCAGTTCGGTGCCGACGGACGAGCCCACCGTCGCGGCGCGGGCGCCCGGTTCCATACCGCGACGGCGCACGTGGCCAACGCCAAGCGCGAACAGCACGCGCGCCGGCATCAGCTTCCACGACTCTGCCCCAATGCGGCCCGCAAGCCACGCCGCGTAGCTGTCGAGCGCGTACCCCTGCGGCACCTTCAGCGTCGTCCAGAGCCGGTAGGCGGAACCGGCCGTAACGGGGTCGGTCGAACGGATGACCACGTGGCCGCTGAACGGGTCCTCGCGAGCGAGGTAATTGAACGCGTCCTGCAGCCGGTCGCCCGGCACCTGCCACGCGCAGAGCGCGCCCGAGGCCAGGTTCGTGGCGAGCAGCGTCTGACGAATGCGCCGGATGATGCCGGCTTCCAGCATGCCCCTCAGCCGTTCGAGCACCAGCTCGGGCGCGACGCCAGACCGCTCGGCGATGGCCCCTATGGGGTCCTGCTGGAATCCCACGAGCCGGTCTTCCGAAACCGCAAGGATAGCGGCGTTGACCGGGTCATCAAGCGAAAGCGGGATGCTCGGCGCGGTCACAGTCGCTCCTCCTGGACGAACAGTTCAACGATCTGGCGGGCAAAGGCAGGGTCGGGGGTCGACCGCAATCGCTCGGTCGCCCCATGGAAGAGCCGGTTGACGAGCGAGCGGGTGATCGTCTCAACCGTTGTCTCCGGGATTTCCGGGTGTAGCCGCGCGATACGGTGGGCCTCGGTCGCTCGCATGCGCTCCAGCTCGAGGCGGAGCCGCCCAATCGACGACCGGCTGTCGCGCGCGGCGAAGTCCACTCGGCGGCCGAGGATCGCCCGGAGGCGGCCCGTCAGAACTGCGCGCCGCTCGGCCTCGGCCCCGGCCAGCCGGGATTCGTCGAGCAGGGCGGCGATCGTGATGACAGGGAACGGCAGGCCGTCGGGGAGATTGCGAGGCGTGCCCAGGTCAGCAGCCATGGCGCGCACCTCCGGGAGATCAGACGCACCCAGCGGCCGGGCGCTGGAACCAAGAGCTGTCACCAGCACATCGATTGGCCCGGCGGTCACGAGGGTATCGAGGGCCACGTAGCGCATTCGGCCGGCGTCGAACCACGCCCCTTCCGGGAGCCTTCGAGCCACAACCACGATCTCGTCAAAGCGGCGCTCGATGGCCCGCTCGGCGATCAATCGGCCGGCGGCCCCGGCCCCTACCACCGCGATTCGGCCGCCAGCCTGGACTCCAGCTGCCGCGAGTGCGCGATCGAGCAGGTGGCCGGTGTGGCCCTCGAACGTGGATTCCGCCCGCAGTTCGCGAGCGGCGGCTATGGCCATCGCGCCGAGGCGCGCGAGCGGCTCCGGGGCGCTGGCCAGGCCCGAACGGACCTGGCCGAGCACCTGGGGTTCGCCAAGGACGACGGAATCGAGCCCGGCGGCAACCTCGGCAACGCGAAGGAGCGCATCGAATTCGGCGCGCTGAACCGGCGCTTCGCACGAGCACTTGTCACGATGAAGCACCTCGACGCGCTGGCAACTGGCGATCACGGCGCTGCCCGTGTGGTGCGCGGCGCGCCGGGAAACCTCCAGAAGCTCTGCAGAGTTGACCGACGCTACGGTCCACGCGCAAAGTCGCAAACTGTGCAAGTCTTCTGAAACTGCGCTGAATTCGTGGAGAATTCGTGTGTTTGGGCCCATTAGAGAGGTTTACACCCAACCGCCACAATTCGCAAGACTCTGTGATGGTACGGCGCCCCGACACCCCGACACCCCGACACCCCGACACCCCGTATACTCCCTCCCCGATGGAACCCACTGTCCCTGCCGGAATCAACTACGAGAGCATCTCCCGCTACTTCGCCCAGAACG
>JBGOVF010000329.1:0-3709 GCA_041477975.1 Tepidiformaceae bacterium | reverse complement strand
GGGCGCGTTCTGGGATACGAACGGCGACGGCAACGGCCTTTCGACCGGTCCCGGTGGGCCCATGGTCACGCGATGGAACAAGATCGACGTAACGCAACTGGGCACCGGGAATTCCCCGGACTCCAACATCGTCACCTTCCAGACCGTGACCGTTCCGCTGACGTTCAACGTGGCGAACGGGACGTTCCTGGGCAGCTACGACGTCTCGGAGTTCGTCATCGGTTCGCACCGCACCAACAACCAGACCTTCAGCGGGCTCGTGGACGGGGCGAAGTTGCAGGCACGGCTGCTCGGCACGTGCGGCTATTTCCTGGTGCCCAACAACAGCGCGCCCACGACTATCAACGGCGTCAGCGTTGGGGGACGCTTCGAACTGAACGACGGGAGCGACGATCCGCTCGCTCCAGCGTTCGGCGACGCGGACGCATCGCCCGACAACCTCCAGTTCTCGACGAACGGATCGGGCTGCACGATTGGCTCCACCGTCAGGCTTGAAGTCGATGTTTACTACCCGGGGCAGGCAACCCCGGCGAAGGCCACAGAGTACGTCACGCTCAACTTCTCGTTCATCCGCCCAAGCAAGATCGCTCGCCTGGCCTGGGCGGGGGATGTAGTCAACACGACGTACGCCTTCGCCAGCAATCAGACCTGCGCGGGTGAGCAGGTCCACTTCGTGCGGGCGAAAGGTCAGCCGGGTTCCTTCCTGGCGGCCCCAGGAGTCACCCTCCTCGGCCCTGACCACGCCGTGAGCGATTTCGGAAGCAACTGCTCCCTGACCGTGCCATATGAGAGCGAAGACCCCGGCGAGGTCGACATCGAGGTGTTCATCGATGGGAATCCGTTCAGCAAAGTCGCGTTCCCCATCTACTACATGCTGTTTGAGGACGTTCAGCTGACCGCGACGCCCGATTCCGTGGTCTCGACGGTGGGCGATGTTACAGGCCAGGTTCGCGGCTACTTCGTCGGCAGCAACCCCTCCGGCCGACCCCAGGAGACGAAGGCCGATGGCCGGACGGTGCCGGCCAATCGTTGGGTTATCCCGGATGACCTGGACAAGCTCATCGGCGACCTGCGCAGCGGCAACCCCGGCATGCCGCCGGCCACGGTGGTGTTCCAGCTTGAAAACGAAGGCGTCGTCAATTCGTACAAGGGCGGGGTCAAGAACGGAGCGTCGGGCTGGCTCCTCCCGGACGATTCCACCGACTATTCGTTCAACCTGAACCCGGTGACTCGCCGGGCCACAATCCTCGGTTCGGCCGGGCGGCCTCGCACGATGAGCCAGCCGTCGGACAGCACTGGCTCAGCGTCGCTCGATACCTTTGGAGACTTCAACCTAAGCTTCGAAGGCTGCGCCGCCAACGTGGGCACCGGCAACCCGCTCTGCAAGCCAGACGACATCGTGGGCCGCACGCGCTATTTCGCCACCGTTGACTACCCTCAGAATCGGAAGTTCCTTCCCGTTAATTCGAACACACAGGAGACGATCTGGCGGTGGGCCGGCTACAAGCAGGTTACCGTCGTGAACACGGACTCGCCGCAGATCAAATATGTGGTCGTCCATCTGCGCGACCGCGACGGCTTCTGCGATGGCGTGGATTTCAACAACGTTCTTGGCAACCTCGTGCGTTTCGAAATCGATGCCGGCGGCGGCAAGATCATTGAGGCCCAGGATCAGCCGTCGACCATCTCTGGCAACAAGCGTTTTGCCTCGGCCACGACCTTCGACACGATCGACAACCTCGGGAACTTCGTGAACCTCAGCATCAGCCAACCGGTGATCGCGCCGGATGAATGCCAGGCGTGGATTAAGGTCACGAACAGCCTGCTGCAGCCGATGAACGTCATCGTTACGATCCCCGCGCCGCCGGCTCAGATTCCCGGCGACATCAGGGTGACCGGTCTGCAGTGCATCGGCACCGAGACGATCACGGTCACGAACAAGGGCACGAATGATGTAAACCTTGCTGGCTATTCGCTCCAAAGCCCGGGTTCGACCGTGGGCAGGATCGAACATCTCGACCTCTTCGGTCTGCTCCGCCCCGGCCAGAGCGCGACGTTCCACGGCGGGCCCGGCGCCACCAGTGAAGGCTGGTTGAACGCGAACAATCTCATCTTTGGCGGCCCTTCCGACGGAGCAGCTCTGGTCTGGAACGGATTCGCGCTCAGCGCCGCCGTTTGCGATGGCACGTTCATTAACCCGCCGCTGCCCGGCAGCCTGCCAGGCGAAGGCGAAGGTGAGATCGTCCTCGACATCGTGGTTCCATTCGGTGCCGAGACCGCCACGCCGCTGGTGGAAGGCTGGAACCTCGTTACGGCCGGACAGGCGACGACGCTGATCGCCGGCGCCATCGCCGGCCACGAAGACGATGTCCTCAGTATCTACGCGTGGGACCCGACGCTGGAGATCTGGCGCCGCTACATCCCCGATGCGCCGTCCACGACGCAGACCATCGATACCTTCGGCAACGGCTACATCTACTGGGTTCAAGTTAAGCGTGGATTTACGCTGACCCTGCCCCTGTAGTGCCCTTACCGGGCGCGCTCAGTACCTTGGGATGGGGCCGTTAGACCAGACAACGTGGTGTGGATCTTGAGACGAATGAAACGCGCGTGGCGTCTCGCCGCGCTGATTGCCGCAGGTTTGAGCGCCGTCACCCTCTGGGCGAGCGCCGCTGCCCAGCTTGCTCCTCCGTCGACGGTGTTTGGCTCGGTCACGGACTCGGCCGGGCCGGTAGCTGACGGGCTGACGGTGGAGGCCTACATCGGTGACAAGCTTTGCGGTACGAAAGGGAAGACGGAGTTCACCGGCGATGGCGCCGCCCGCGTGACAGTCTATGTCGTTGATGTCGTGGCTGAAGAGCAGACGGCCGGCTGCGGTGCGCGCGACAAGCAAGTCCGGATCAAGATCGGCGATCGCTTTGCCACACAGACGGCGAAGTGGAACGCCGGCCCCGTGCAGCTGGATGTCACCTTCGGCAACGCCACGCCTGCCCCCATCCCGACGTTTACGCCTGCCCCGACGCGCACGCCCGACCCGCGCGGTACAGCCGCGCCGCTGACGCAGCAGACCCCGATCAACGCCAATGGCGGGACGATTCCCGCCGGTTCGCCCGGCGCAGGGTCGCCTGTGGCCACGCTCAAGGGTGGAGTCACGAGCGCCACGCCGGGCGCACCCGGGACCGGTGCGAATAGCGGCGGCGGCTTTCCGATCTGGGGCGTGGCTATCCTGGTGCTCGGTGGAATCGCAGCCATCGGCGGCGGCGTCGGCTACGCGATGTCTCGCAACCGGCGGGTCGAGGACCACGACTTCGGCCCACCCGACGACCAGCTTTGATTCGTAGGGCCGCGAGAAAACGAAAGATGGAGCCGAAAGCTCCCTCTCTGTTCGCCCGGCCGGTTTGAGTTAGCCGAGGAAGATCATGGTGAAGAAGTGCCGCCCATCGGCCACGGTCACTTCGCCGATGCCGATGCGGAAGAAGTCGTTCGCGAGCAGGTTCGCCCTGTGCGTGGGGCTGGCCATGAGCGCTTCGACAGCCTTGTCCGGGGCTTGCTCGATACTGTAGTTGTTCATCGCCAGGTTCTCGCCAGCCCAGTTGTAGGTGCTGTACCCGAAGTAGGCCAGCAGTTCGACGTACATCGAATACCCGTACGCGTCCTTGTGCGCGAAGTAGTTCTGGTCCACGAGTTGCTGGGAGCGCGTCCGCGCGAT